>JAJEEZ010000064.1:0-12920 GCA_022820705.1 Candidatus Latescibacterota bacterium
GTATCGACTAGCCGTATCGTCTCTCCTGCCCATGTAGTCCGACCTTCTACTAAGTCTCGCGTCGTTCCTGGTAAGGGAGTAACTATGGCCCGATCTTCGCCGAGCAACACGTTGAGCAACGTGGACTTACCTACGTTGGGACGCCCGACGAGCACTACTAAATATCCTTCTTGGCGACGCCTTGTTCCCTCAAATGTTTCGGCAAGCCGCAAAGAGGACTCAACTACTTCGCCCAGCGCGGTCTGTATTTCTTGACGCCCAATACTATCGATGTCTTCGTCGGAAAAATCGAGCCCAATCTCAAGCAGTGATAGCATCTTAACCAACTGATTCTTAAGCTCTTTTACCATCTTAGATAGACGGCCACTGGCTAAGCCATAGGCATTGTCGAGATGCGCTTTAGAACTGGCTTGGATGAGGTCGATTACAGCTTCAGCTTCTAATAAATCCAATCGGCCATTGAGAAACGCTCGACGGGTAAACTCTCCTGGAACGGCGGCGACGGCACCCAAGCGAAGCGCTTCCTCGACGACGGACTCTAATACGACCATGCTGCCGTGGCAGCTAATCTCGACGGTATCTTCACCAGTATAAGACCGGGGAGCTGCAAAGACCCAAGCGACGCCTGTGTCAATTGCTCGGCCATTAGTCCATATGCGTCCGTATTCTACGTATCGGACTCGCTTGCCGAGCGGAGGATGAGACCGAAAAATCTGCTGGCCTATCGATAGAGCTTCTGGCCCGCTCAAACGCACGATCCCGATCCCCCCCTCCCCTCGCGGCGTAGAGATAGCGACAACAGTATCCGGCTGTATCAAGGTCAAGGTCCGGCTAAAATTTCAAGTGCTGGAAGGAGCGGCTTTCTTCTTAAAATGATTGACCAATAGCTGCTGGCCAATGGTCAAGACATTGAAGATGGTCCAGTAGAGCACTAATCCCGACGACATGCTCCAAAAGATAAATATCATCAGTACCGGCATCATGTAAACCAGAACGGCCTGCTTGGGATCCTTCATCGTCATCTTCTGTTGGATGAGCATGGAGACCGCCATTAACAATGGCAGAATATGAAGCCCAAAACCGCCGATAAGCAATTCGTCAGGAAGGGAAAGATCTTGTATCCAGAGAATAAAGGGGGCTTGGCGCAACTCGATTGTTTTGCCAAAAAGATTGTAGAGCGCAATGAAAATGGGCATCTGCAGCAAGAGAGGAAGACACCCGCTAAGAGGATTGACGCCTTCTTCCTTATAGAGCTTCATAGTCTCTCGGCTTAGGCGTTGGTTGTCGTTCTTGTACTTTTCGCGTAGTGCCGTAATTTTCGGCTGAAGTTCCTGCATTCTTGCCGCAGACTCATACGTTTTGTGCGTAAGCGGATAGACGATAATTTTGATAGCAACGGCAAAAAGGACGATGATCCAGCCATAGTTGGGGATGTATTGATGGGTGGCGATAAATAGAATGAGTAGAAAGCGGCTTATCTGACTTACGATCGGCCAGCCGAAATCAATAGCCTGCTCTAGTTCTGCCTCATAGCCGACAAGCTCGTCGTAGTTGAGTGGACCCAGATAAATCGTGTTGTGCCAAGAGCCAGACCGTTCGAGCCGACGCCCCACCTGAAAAGAATAGCTGGGCAGCAAATTCGCCCCTTGGTGGTTGCCCTGTAAGACGACGAGAGAACGCTGCTCTCTATCGGCAGGGACGCAGGAGACCAAGAAATACTTGTTGCGAATACCCGCCCATTTTAGCAACCCTTTGTCCTCTAATTCGTCCGATTCCCCATCATCCACCTTGAGTTCGACCCGTTCTTCGTTGATATAGGCAAAAGCCCGCATTTCAGGTAGGTCAATTTCCGGCTCACGCTCGGTAAACGCGATACCGTTTTCCCAAGTGAGTATGGCTTCGGTATCGTCGTCAAACCCTTCGTAGCGCACCTGGAGATCAAATCCATAGCGGTCCCCATTAAAGGTCAAGACCTTTTCCAGTCTTCTACCGCCACCGAGTTGGGCTACCATGATTAGGGATTGCTCTTCCCCGGGTCCGACCTGCAGACTCGATTGGTTGGCAACAAACTCCGCCGAGGAGATATCCTCCCTGTAGTTCGCTCTTTGTAGATGAATTCCCAAACCGCGGCCGGTTGGAGGCAGTAGTTCGATAACACTTCCATCTATATCTCTGTATTTTAATAGTTCACACGATACAATAGTACCACCTTTTGTAGAGAATTCAACTCTCTGAAGCGGAGTTTGCACTACAATTGTGTCTACTCTGTCTTCCGGGATAAAGGCCGGACTTTCGGCCGATTCGACCCTTTCAACGGCCTGAGGCTTAATAGGTGCTGGCCCTTCCCCTTCCGAAAGGAGCTGTTCCGCAGACTCGGGACCTCGTGTGAGCTCGGGCTCAGCTTGCTCTTCAGCAACAGGGGCCACTTCAGGCACCGATTCTTGCGGCACTGATTCCTGAGACGGAGGCTGGGGCTTGGGATTTAGCCCAAACCATTCATTATAATAGGGAAGCAAGAGGAAAATCAGGCCGATAAAGAGAAAGGCCAACAGGGTCCGCTTATCTTCCATATTTCTATTACCCTTTTATAAACAACGTGTTATAAAACTAATGCAGCGGATCATATCCACTCCCACCCCAGGGATGGCATCGACTAATCCGCTTTAGCGCAATCATCCCGCCTTTGAGTACCCCGTACTTATCTAGTGCTTCTTCGGCATATTGGGAACAAGTAGGTAGATAGCGACAGGAAGGGGGAAGATATGGAGACAGGAGCAGACGGTAGGCGCGGACGAGGAAAAAGACGGCTTGCTTCATTGTGGGACGAGACTTGCTACCAGAGAATCCAGTTCCCTTTCCAAGTCGGCAAAGGGAGCTTCGACGGCTGAGGGTTGGCAAAAAACGACTAGATTGCGAGGAAAGTACGGGCGACTGCGGCAAATGCTGCGCAGGCGCCGCTTGAGCCGATTGCGCTTTACAGCATTGCCCAGTTTGCGTCGGATGACAAAAATTTGACCGCGGTCTTCTCGACCGCAACGGATCCAAAAACAGCGGCCTCTAACCCAACCCATCAAGCGCTAGACGGCTAGCTGCTTGCGGCCCTTTCTCCGACGACGATTGATGATATTGCGACCGGCCGGCGTGCTCATGCGCTTGCGAAAACCGTGCTTGTTGCGGCGGCGCCTGTTGCTAGGCTGAAATGTGCGTTTCAAAATAAAATTCTCACCTCGCGTTGGTTTATGTGCAGTATCCGCAGAAGCAGTTCAATTTAGTGGCTATTCTGCTAAGTGTCAATACTTTCAACTCTTTGAACGCTAGCGAATTCAATGAAACTTCGCGGGAGACTCTTGACTGGCGTATGCCTTCTTCATAGGTTGAAAATCTCCCTTAAAAACCGCGACCTCCGCTTCAATAAATGGCGCTGGAAATACAAGATCCCCAAGAACTCTGGGCCCAATGTCTGCTCAATATCGAGCGTCAAGTTCGTCCCCAGAGCTTTACTAATTGGTTTAAGCAGACTTCAGTAAGCCACTTCGACCAAGACTTATTGGTCATCCAAGTTCCCAGCGCATTTTCTGCCGCTTGGATAGAAGAGCACTACTTGCAGATGATCCAATCCGTAGTGTGGGAAGAGACGGCACTGACTCCCAATATCTCCTTTGTGGTTACACAAGCCCCCCAATCCGTTGGCGATCGAGTGCTACCTGTTGAGCAGGAGGTACCTGCAAGCGAAGGAAAACCTGCAGAAGAAGAAATAGAAGCAGCTCCTGCCCAATCGCTGAACAAGCGCTATACCTTTGAAGAATTCATCATTGGCGATAGCAATCGATTTGCCCATGCAACGGCATTAGCCGTAGCTAATTCTCCAGGTAAGACCGAGTTTAATCCCTTGGTGATCTACGGAGGCGTAGGACTGGGTAAAACGCATCTGCTACAAGCAATTGGGCATCACGCCTACAGCCACAACCTCGCCGAGAAGATCGTTTACGTTCCCTCGGAAAAGTTTATGAGGGATTTCATCCAATCGCTTCAAGACCGCAAGTCCATCGGTGAATTTCAGAGTTTCTATCGTAGCGCGGACATTCTCCTCGTTGACGACATCCAGTTTTTGATCCGCGGCGAACAGACCCAAAATGAGTTCTTTCACACTTTTAACGCCTTACACCAGTCCGAGAAGCAGATTGTCATGACCTGCGACAGTCCTCCCGGCCATCTAGATGGATTAGAAGAAAGACTGAAATCCCGCTTCATCTGGGGATTGGCCACCGCCATAGATGCGCCCGAGCTCGAGACCCGGATTGCCATCCTGCACAAAAAGGCCGAGCGCACCGGCATACGGATTTCCGATGATGTGGCCGCTCTGCTGGGTAATCACATCAGATCGAATGTCCGCGAACTCGAAGGTACGTTGATTGGCCTGATGGCCTACTGCTCAATCCATAATAAAGAACCCGACTTAGAGGCGGCCCAACATATTATACAAGAACAGGGTCCCAGCCCGTCGGAAGTGAGCATTGAGGCGATCCAACAGCATGTCGCCGACCACTTTAATTTGACTCGCGAGCAGCTCATTGGAAAAGGACGCAAGCAAGACGTGGCAACGGCACGGCACATTGCCATGTTCTTAATCAGGACCCTCATCGGCAGTCACTTCACTACCATCGGCTTACACTTCGGCAACCGCGACCACAGCACGGTCATCCACGCTGTAAACACTGTTGAGAAGAGGTATAAAAACGATCCCTCCTTTGCAAGACTAGTAGAAGATTTGTCGGATACCGTCCGTCGGCAAAGCCGCTAGCCCCCATCTCTTTAGTCCTCTCTGTCTGTATTTTCACTACTATAGTGCCTATTTGGCAGTGGAAAACTATTAACATCTATCCCCGCTTGGGTATTGATTGAGTGTGGATAAGTCTGTCGAAAAAAGAAAACCGTCATTTTTGACCTCTTGCGTGTGAAAAACCAAAGTTTTCCACTCCACAATCCACAGACAAGCTCCTGTTACCAAGTTATCAACTTAATCACATAAGTATCTTAATAACAATATATTTTGTTGTTTATAGATAACTTTTTAAGACAGTTATCCACATATCCACAGCATAACTAGAATAGAAAAAAGTAAAAGAACACAAAAAAGTGTAGTTCTATCAGGAGTATGGATGTGGATTGTTCTTTTTTGTTCCCCACATCTTTTTCTATTTTTATACACACATACTCATGTGTTCACTTCTGTTAAAAAATGAGGCACTATATATATAGAACTTATAGAACTTGACGTAAATAGGCATAAAAGCTAAGTTTATATTAGTAATCAAACGGGCGATTTTATCATAAGGATCCTCTGAGAAGAGCTATGAAGTTAAGAGTAGATCGCAGTGAATTATGGCGGGGCATTGATACTGTATTAGAAGCCGTGTCGTCAAAACCCTCCCTACCGGTGTTGGCTAATATCCTGCTTGAGGCCGATGAGAAAATCCTATCTCTATCGGCGACGGATTTAGATTTGTCCATCCGGACCCAAGTCCCTGCTACGGTAGAGGAGAGTGGGAGGACTACTGTTTCGGCGCGCAAGCTGGCAGAAATCACTCGGGAATGGCCCGAGGCGGAAGTGAGTATTGAGGTCCAAGACGAACGACTCAAGCTCTCTGGGCGGCTCGGGGACGCTGAAAGCAGCGAAGGAGCGTATAGCCTATCGGGAATAGAAGCTGACGAGTTTCCTCCTATGCCGACAGCCCTCGACGGCGTAAGCCTGAGTCTGGGGGAGGACGAAGGCGAGACCAATATTCTAGCAGACATGATCAACAAGACGGTCTTTGCCGTCTCTGGCGATGATACGCGGCCTGTGTTCAACGGAGTGCTCTGGCGCATTGATGCTCAGGGAATGGAAATGGTGGCTACCGACGGGTCGCGCTTGGCTTGTTATAGAAAAGCCATAGATCTGCAGGAACAAGTACAGGACGACCAAGAGACCGCAGTCATCGTCCCCCCCCAAGCGTTAAACCAGATCGTCAAATTGCTGGGTAGCCATAAGGGGCCGGTCAACGTCACGCTAGGCGAGACCCAGGTCCTGTTTGACATAGGACATACGCATTTGCTGTCGCGTCTGATCGAGGGGCCGTATGTCAACTATGCTCAAGTCATTCCGCAAAACAACACAAAAGAGCTGAGAATAGCTAGCGAATATCTGCTACCGGCTGTACGCCGGGTATCCATCCTCTCCAGCTCTTATACGCGCCAAGTGCGTTTTAAGCTGGACAGTGGACAGGTTGAGCTGTCGGCTGCCAGTCCCGAAATCGGTGGCGAAGCGAGGGAAAGCGTACCGGCCCAATACGCCTCTGAAGAGCTAGAAGTTGGCTACAATGCCCAATATCTGATGGATATCCTGCGCAGAATGGACGCGTCCGAGGTCTGTTTCCAGCTCAATGACCACGTCACTGCAGCCTTGCTGCGGCCGGTAGAACAAAAGGAAGGTGAGGATTACTTCTGCTTGCTAATGCCCTTGCGACCAACAGGATGAGGTAAGCAGGAATAGTGCGGATCCGTGAATTAACGCTGAGACCCTTCCGCAATTTTGCCGCGATTCACTTGGGCTTTGCAGCAGATCATGTGCTGATTTTTGGCCCAAACGGCCGCGGTAAAAGCAATATTCTAGAAGCGATTTCCTACTTATCTATCGGTAAATCAGTGCGCGGGGCCAAGGATCAACACGTCGTGCCGCACGGCGAAGACTTCTTTGACATTGGATCCTTGTGTAGTGATGGTCGCCACGACCAGCAAGTACGCGTCTTTTACAGTAAAAAGGAAGGTAAGAAGGCATTTATCGATGCCACTCCTTTGCCTCGCGTCTCGGAACTGCTGGGTACCTTCCGCACCGTTCACTTCTCCCCTGAAGACGTATCGCTGGTGTTGCGCTTCCCAGCCCAGCGAAGGCGGCTCCTCGACATACTTATCGCGCAGTCTAGCACAGCGTACTTGCGCCACATGCAGCGCTATTACCGCGTGTTAGCCCAGAGAAACCACTTGTTGCGTTCCGCAAAAAAGTCGAGACACGGGCTTGTCGATAGTCAAGTAATAGAACCTTGGAATGCCCAGCTAGTGGATTTGGGTGCCCAACTTCGACTATATCGCCTAGAGGCGCTGAATAGATTGAGAGCGCCCTTTCTCGGTTATTACGGCCGCTTCGCCCTAGCTGGTGAAGAGGCAGCTATTATCTATCAAGGTGCTAAGGAAAAGGACTTGGAGGCCCTTAGAGCCGAGTTGCGCGAGGCACTCAGTCGCCGCAGGGAGCAGGAAACCCAAATAGGCTATACGCTGTGTGGGCCACACCGCGATGATTTGAAGTTCATATTGAACGGAGAACCAGCCGAACTTTATGCCTCTGAGGGCCAACTAAGAACCGTACTCATATCGTGGAAGCTAGCCGAGGCCCGTTACATGGAAGAGCAAACGGGTCAGCAGCCAGTACTGCTCTTAGACGATGCTTTTTCAGAGTTGGATTCAGGTCGGATAGGAGAACTACTGGACATAGTGGGTGAATTTGAACAGGTCATAGCGACGACTCCCCAAGAGCCTAACGCAAGGCAGGAAGCTCGTTTTGAATCGATCGATCTCCAGAAATAAGAGCCGCAGTGTTGGTTCCCCTACCGTTTTGCATGGGTTGCTTGAATCCGCAGTCGAGGAGCTAGGGATCAATGAGAAGCTAGTGGAATGTCGGGCGCGGATGGCGTGGGAAGAAGCAGTAGGTCCGGCCTTGGCCCAGTACACCCGTCCATTGCGCTTGTCCAAAGGATTTTTGGAAGTAGCGGTGCCATCTGCCGTATGGCGAACTCAACTAAACTTTATGCAGCGGGACATCACGACGCGGATCAATACTTTGCTGGGCAAGAAGGTCGTCGAAGGGCTAAAACTACTAAACCAGTCTGAAAGTGTGGAGACCAAAAGGAGGCGTAGATGACGGAACCGGCCAGAAATTTTCCTAGGGAAGAAGCAGAAGTAGCGCAGGAGGAGGAATATACAGCCGACGCCATACAGGTTCTCAAAGGGCTTGAAGGGGTGCGCAAGCGCCCAGCTATGTACATTGGCGATACGAGCGAAAACGGCCTACACGAATTGGTAAAAGAAATCGTCAATAACAGCATTGACGAGGCCATGGCCGGGCGTTGCTCGCGCATTGACGTAACGATCACCACCCAAGGTACTGCCCGCGTCCAGGATAATGGACGGGGCATTCCGACCGACTTCCACGTCGAGGAAAATAAATCGGGCGTCGAGGTGGTAATGACGATGCTCCACGCCGGCGGCAAGTTCGACAAGAAGGCCTATCAGGTCTCTGGCGGACTACATGGCGTGGGTGCTTCGGTGGTCAACGCATTGTCCGAGTGGTGTACAGTCGAAGTTTGGCAAAAGGGCAACGTCCACTTGCAGCGCTATGCGCGTGGCGTAGCGGAAACAGGCTTGGAGGTCATCGGCGACACAGACCAAACCGGCACCATCATAGAATTCAAGCCAGACGCCGAGATATTTGAAACCGTGGAATTCAGCTTTGAGTTTATTGCCGTACGACTGCGCGAACTGGCTTTTCTGACCAAGGGCGTGGAGATCAATGTGCGGGACGAGCGCAGCGGAGACGCCGACCGCTATTTCTACGAGGGCGGTGTACAAGAATTCGTGCGCTTTCTCAACGAAGGCCGCAGCGTGTTACACCCCGATCCGATTTACCTTCAGGGCGAGCGCGACGAAGTCGTCGTAGAGGTGGCTCTGCAATACAACGATAGCTACCAAGAGACCCTTTTTACCTATGCGAACAACATAAAGACCGACGAGGGCGGAACTCATCTGGTGGGCTTCCGCTCGGCGCTAACTCGGACGATCAACAACTACGCGAATCGCAATAATCTGCTCAAGAACGTCAAGTTCAACATCTCGGGTGATGATACTCGCGAGGGCATCGCCGCCGTTGTCAGCGTCAAAGTGCCCGAGCCGCAGTTTGAGGGACAAACCAAGGGCAAGCTAGGCAACAGCGAGGTCAAAGGTATCGTCGATTCGTTTGTCTCCGAAGCACTGAGTACTTACCTCGAAGAAAACCCGGATATTGCCAAGCGGATCGTCGATAAGATCGTGGAGGCCGGCCGCGCACGGGAGGCGGCACGCAAGGCGCGCGAACTGACCCGGCGGAAGGGGGTACTCGACGGAGGGGCGTTGCCCGGCAAGCTGGCCGATTGCTCAATCCGCGACCCAGAGCAGACCGAAATTTTCTTGGTCGAGGGCGATTCGGCCGGCGGCTCGGCGGCGATGGCCCGCGACCAGAGCTTCCAAGCCGTGCTGCCAATGTTCGGCAAACCGCTCAACGTGGAAAAAGCGCGGATCGACCGCGTCTTGGGAAACGACAAGTTGCTGCCACTTATAACTGCGCTGGGCACCAGCCTCGGCGAAGACTACAACGTTGAGAAGCTGCGCTACGGCAAAGTTATTATCATGGCCGATGCCGATGTCGATGGCAGCCACATCCGCACGCTAATCATGACCTTCTTTTTTCGCTACATGCGCGACCTGATTGAGAAAGGCAAACTCTATCTGGCCCAGCCGCCTCTGTTTCAAGTGAAGAAGGGCAAGCAGGAGCTATACGCCTTCGATCAGGCCGAGCGCGACCGACATATCGCCGCACTCGGCGGCAATGGCCATGGCGACGGTCGGGGCATCGTCATCCAGCGCTACAAAGGGTTGGGCGAAATGAACCCCGAGCAGCTATGGGAGACGACGATGGATCCCGAGCGGCGCACGCTGCTGCAGGTGGCGATCGACTATGCCGTTGAGGCGGATCACCTTTTTACCCTACTCATGGGCGAACAGGTGGAGCCGCGCCGCGAATTTATCGAGAAGTACGCGCTAGATGTAAAGAATCTGGACGCATTCTATTAGACTAAAAAGCTAGGATTTAATTAATGCTGGAACAGCAAGAAAGCCGGGTCCTACGGGTCAAAATTGAGGAGGAGCTCAAAACCTCCTTCCTCGACTATTCAATGAGCTTCATACGGTCGCGTGCCCTACCCGACGTCCGCGACGGTCTCAAGCCATCTCAGCGCCGCATCTTGGTCGCGATGAACGACCTAAGCCTTTTTCCCAACCGAGGCTACCGCAAGTGCGCCAAAATAGCCGGCGACACCTCAGGCAACTACCACCCGCACGGCGAAGACATTGTCTATCCGACGCTAGTGCATATGGCGCAGAGCTTTCGCTTGCGTTATCCGCTGGTCCAGGGCCAGGGCAACTTCGGTTCAATTGACGGCTACCCTCCGGCGGCCATGCGCTATACGGAGGCGAGGTTGAGCTGGCCGGCGATGGAGCTACTGGCGGATCTCGACAAGAATACCGTCGAGTTCGCCAGCAACTACGACGAGACCCAGCAAGAGCCTCTGGTGTTGCCGTCTAGGTTCCCCAACCTGATCTGCAACGGCTCCATGGGCATTGCCGTGGGCATGGCCACCAAGATCCCGCCGCACAACCTGAGAGAAGTTGCCAGTGGTCTCAAGGCGCTGATTGATCATCCCGATATTTCTATTGCCGAACTGCTTGATCACGTCAAAGCCCCTGACTTTCCCACCGGCGGGATCATCTACGGCATGAGTGGGGTGCAGCAAGCCTACGCAACGGGCCGGGGACTGATCTATATCAGAGCGCGGGCTGATATAGAGACCCTCAAGAACGGGCGCGAAAACATCGTCGTCACCGAAATACCCTTCTTAGTAAACAAGGCTAGCCTCTTAGAGAAAATCGCCGATCTGGTGCGCGACAAAACCATCGACGGACTTGCCAATATCCGCGACGAATCGGGCCGTAAGGGTCTGCGCATTGTATTTGAATGCAAGAGGGATGCCCAAGCCGAAGTCGTGCTTAACCAGCTCTATAGCCATAGCATGTTGCAGACCACCTATGGAGTAATGATGCTGGCCATCGTCAATGGCCGTCCTGAGATGCTCAATCTCAAGCAGATGCTGCAGCACTATATTGATCACCGCCACGAGGTGATCGTGCGCCGCACCCAATTCGACTTGGAGAAAGCCGAAGCGCGGGCGCACATTTTGGAGGGCCTGCGCTTCGCCTTAGATCACATTGACCTAGTGATTGAGACCATCCGCCGCTCGTCGAATCCGGCCGATGCTCAGGAGCGGCTGGCTCGCATTCGCCCGACGCCGCAAAATCGGGCACTTTCAGGGAGTTTCGAAAAAGATGCCGACGAGCAATTCGAGTTAAGCGAACGGCAGGTCCAAGCCATCCTAAGCATGCCGTTGCAGCGCTTAACGGGTTTGGAGCGCGACAAAATTGAAGCCGAGTACAAGGAATTGGTAACGACGATTGAGGACAAAAGAGCCATCCTCGCCAGCCGCGAGCGGCAGATGCAGATTATCAAGGACGAGATTGATGAGATGGCCGAGCGCTTCGGCGACGAGCGCCGCACTGAGATCGTCTATTCAGCCGAGGAATTCGACATTGAGGACTTAATTGCCGAGGAGGACATGGTCGTCACCATCTCGCGCAGTGGCTACATCAAGCGCCTGCCTCCTAGGGCCTACCGAGTGCAGAATCGCGGCGGGCGCGGGGTGACAGGCATGAAGACCAAGGAAGAGGACTTTGTCGAACACCTCTTCGTGGCGTCAACCCATTCCTATATCATGTTTTTGACGGCCAAGGGTAAGTGTTATTGGCTCAAGGTTTTTCGCATACCCGAAGGCGACCGCACGGCCCAAGGGCGATCGATAGCCAACCTGTTGCCGCTTGAACAAGACGACCAAATATGCGCCATCGTACCCGTCCGAGAATTCTCCGACGATCGGTACTTGTTCACGGCTACGCGCAACGGCATTGTCAAGAAAACTAGGCTCTCGGCGTACCAGAACATTCGCCGCGACGGGATCATTGCTCTGAAGATTCAAGATGACGACGACCTGATTGGGGCGGCTATCACCGATGGTCAGCAGGATATTGCCCTGTTGACGCGCAACGGACAAGCCATGCGCTTTAGCGAAAGCGAAGTCCGCTCTATGGGCCGAGTTTCTACGGGCGTTAAAGGCATTAGCTTGCGTCAGGAGGATGAAGTGGTGGACATGGTCGTAGTGAGCGAAAGCAGCACCTTGCTAACCATCTGCGAAAACGGCTATGGTAAGCGCACTAGTCAGACCGAGTACCCCAGTAAACGCCGCGCCGGCCAAGGCGTTATCGACATCAAGACCTCCCCGCGCAACGGCCCCGTAGTGGCCTGTAGGGAGATCGAAGGCGAAGAGGAGGTCATGTTGGTAACCCAGAACGGCATTATGATCCGCATCTCCGTGCAAGAGATATCTACCATTGGGCGCAATACTCAAGGAGTCCGGGTGATCAATTTAGACGAGGGCGATCGGGTTATCGACATGGCCCCGCTACCCGTCAGCGAGGACGAGGATGAAGGAGAGACTGGCGTGGAAAACGGCAAGGTCGATGAGAAGGAATTGGGTTGACCTAAGATAGGGCCTCATGTATATTTTTCTCCTCCGGGAACAGGAGGGTTAGACCTAATTGGTAAGGCAGCGGTCTTGAAAACCGCCGGGCTCACGCCCTTGAGGGTTCGAGTCCCTCACCCTCCGCCATTTACCATTTGATGCCGCCACAATCCCATCCCGTTTAGCGGTGGGAGCACGTCAAAAGTTTATTTTGCAATGGTCGCGGAGAGGTGACCGAGTGGCCGAAGGTGGCAGCCTGCTAAGCTGTTGTGCGGGGCAACCCGTACCGAGGGTTCGAATCCCTCCCTCTCCGCCATTATTTTCGTTAGTTGCCCTCTAGCACAATTGGAAGTGCGCCTGACTCTGGATCAGGAGGTTCTAGGTTCGAGCCCTAGGGGGGCAGCCAATATCGGCTCCTGAAGGGAACGCTTCAGGAGCCTTCTTCTT
>JAJEEZ010000230.1:0-9655 GCA_022820705.1 Candidatus Latescibacterota bacterium
TCCCGCAAGCGTACGCACTGCGTCCCAAACCAACTGCGCGACTGCTGGGGGTGTAAAGTGCTGCGCTAGAATCTTCGCGTTTCCTTCGTTACTCATTAGTGTATCCCATTTGGGGCAATTGCCGCCTATGGCGGCTCATTAAACAACCTACATAACAAATTGCCGAACAAACCATTGGGCACTCAAGCGGATCGCTGGCACACTTTCTGCTAACACCCTAGCCACGCAGGCCGCCAACGGCCTCACTCATTCATCCACGCTCATCTTCAGGAGGAACCCCATGCCGACCTTAAGGATGCCCAACATCAACCAAGTCGCCCTCAGCGGCCGCTTGGTGCAAGACCCCGACTTCCGCTTCATGGACAACGGTGCCGCTCGCTTGCGGGGGCGGATCGCCGTCAACCGCTCCTATCGCGATCGCAATCAAGAATGGCAAGAGGAGACCTCCTTCTTCGACATCGTCCTCTGGCAGAAAGCCGCCGAGACCTTGGCCAAACGCCTGCACAAGGGCACGCCGGTCTTTATCACCGGCCGCCTGCAAAGCCACTCTTGGCGCGACAGCGACGACCAGCCCCGCTTCCGCGTCCAAGTGCAGGTGCGGAACCTGCAAGTTCTGGAAAGAGATGCAGAAGACATGCCGGAGGAAAACGCGCAGCAAGAAACTGCCCTCCAAGCGGCTTGAGCAAGGAATGTGCGCGGGCGCAGGCGGGTGCAGTCGGCAGACGAACGAGACGCGCCGCGCCTAGCCCGCGCTTATTCTGCTCGCTCAAAGAGCGCGGCAATGCCCATTCCCCCGCCAATGCACAGCGCAGCTATACCCAGCCTGACGCTATGCTGCTGCATCTGGTGTAAAAGCGTGGTGGCAATGCGCGCGCCGCTGGCACCGACTGCGTGGCCGATGGCAATGGCTCCGCCTTGGACGTTGACCTTATCCCAATCCCAATCCAACTCTCGCCCCACGGCCAAGCTCTGGGCGGCGAACGCTTCGTTAAGTTCGATCCGATCCACGTCTTCGATCCGGGTACCAGTCTGGGCCAACAGCTTACGGATTGCTGGGGCCGGGCCGATGCCCATAATGCGGGGATCGACGCCAGCACTGGCTGTGCCCCGGAGATAAGCCAGCGGTGCCAGCCCGCGCGCCTTGGCCCCTTCTTCGGTCATTAACAGCAGTGCGGCGGCCCCATCATTGATCCCCGAAGCATTGCCCGCAGTCACGGTCCCATCTTTCTTGAACGCCGGTTTGAGTTGACTTAGCTGCTCGACGGTGGTCCCGGGACGCGGATGCTCATCTGTTGCAAAGACGGTCTCCCCACCTTTTTGCGCGATGGAGATAGGCACGATCTGACCTTTAAATACCTCTTGCTCCTGGGCGTTGGCCCAATGCTGTTGACTCCGCGCGGCGAATTGGTCCTGCTCATCGCGGGTAATCCCGTATTCTGCGGCCAAGTTCTCGGCCGTAATCCCCATGTGGCAGTCGTAAAAACAATCCCACAGCCCATCGAGCAATAGCATGTCCTCGACTTGGCCGTGCCCTAGTCGCTGACCCCATCGCCCGCCGTGCAGGACGTAGGGTGCCTGGCTCATGTTCTCCATGCCCCCCGCCAGCACTACCTCGGCCTCACCGGCCCGCAGGCTCTGGGCGGCCAGCGCAATCGCCTTCAGCCCCGAGCCGCAGAGCTTGTTGACCGTCATCGACGGCACCTCGTACGGCAACTCGGCAGCGATGGCCGCCTGGCGCGCCGGATTGGCCCCGGCCCCACCCTGATACACCATGCCCATCAACACCTCATCCACTTCGCTCGATTCCACTTGGCACTCCTCCAAGGCCGCGGCGAGCACCTTGCCGCCCAATTCCGCGGCCGTCACGTCTTGTAGCGCACCGCCAAAGCGGCCCGTGGCTGTACGCCGGGCGCTGACTACAACTGGATCTGCCATGGTTTCACCTCTATTTCGTTGACGCAGCTAGCTGTGCTGCGTATTTTTTTAACCTCATAACGTAAGCTCGGAACCGAGTTTACAGAAAGAACGCCGCCGTTATGACCGAATCTACCGAGCGCGTCATCACCCACGCCGAACGCATCGCAAGGCTAGAAGGAATTTCCGAACAACTAAGTCAACTCTTCCTAGAGCATCGCCGAGATTTTCGTTGGATGGTCGGCATTCAGGTGACCGGCTTCCTCGTCATCATCGGAATCATGGTCTCTTTGTTTGTGGCTCTGAAAGGGGGAGGAGGCTAAAAATACGGGGCTGTAGCTCAGCTGGGAGAGCGCGGGCTTTGCAAGCCTGAGGTCGTCGGTTCGATCCCGATCAGCTCCACCATTTAATTGTAACAGAGAAGCGGATCTAGAACAAGCACACAGCTTGCGTCTGATATCCGCTTCTATTTTTGTACTCGCCCCGGTACTCAACTCAAAGCTCTACTATGAGGACAAGATGCCGCACAACCAATGGAGACTCATCTACGTCAGCGACCCTTCGGGCAATGCCAACTACGATTTTGACCCAGGCATGGCACGTCCCCTCATAACCTCACACCCCGCCAAGCCAGAGGAACTGCAGCGCATAATCGACAACGTCGCCGCCAACAGGCCCGATACCTTTATCCAAGAGGTCTATAACGCCGGTTGGACCTTGTACTTTCGCTCCCCGCGCTTCGAGTACGACGCCCGTCCCCAGCACCGGCGCTTTATTCCGATGATGGACGACGGGATCATGCCGCTGCAGGTGATGCTCGATCAAGCCCGTAAGCACGGGATGAATTTTCTCGCTTGTTTTCGCATGAACGACAGCCACGGCGCACCCGACCAAGGAGGGATGTTTCTCCACAAGAACCCGCAGTGGAAAATTGCGGAGATGCCGCAGGGTGTGGCCTTCGTTCCCGGCAATAGGATGGATTTCACCTTTGCCGAGGTGCGCGATTATCTCTTTTCAGTGATGGCGGAAGTCGTCGATCAATTCGACGTCGATGGCCTCGAGCTGGTCTTCCGCGAAGGTCTTTACTTTCCGGCTCCCCAAGGCGATAGAAGCCTAGAGCGCGAGCGCCAACCGCTTATGACTGAATTGATCCAGCGGGTGCGGGACATGCTCGACCAAGCCGGAAACAGCCGGGGCCGCGACCTTCAGTTGGGAGTCCGTGTCCCGGAGACATTAGAGGAATGCCACAACTGCGGTCTCGACGTGCCCACCTGGATAGCGGAAGCGCTCATCAACTACGTCGCTCCCCAAGACGCCATGTATTCGGATTGCAATGCCCCACACCAAGAATTCAGCCAACTCACCAAGGACACCAAATGCGAACTTATCCCCGGCCTCCTCCCCTATTGCGCCAACCTCGACCGCACGGGTCCGCCGTTGACGCTCGAAAACTACCGAGCCTTGGCCCACTCGTTTGCCCGCCAAGGTGCCGACGGGGTCTCCATGTACAACTTTCAGATGCACTGGGATGCCTTCTGGAAAGCGACCCGAGATCCAGGGTCGGAGGCCATGTATCCCCTAGCTCTTAGCTATCTACGGGAACTGCGAGATCCGGCCAAAATTGCCGATGGCGCTCGGCACTATCTGTTCCATCCTATGTGGGGCGGCTCTACGGCTTTTGGAGCCCCGGGCAAAACCGCGGGTGGAATTATCAGAGACGATAAGATTCTCCTCGAGCGGACGGAGCAGCAGCCTTATGGGCAGTATCATTTCCGTCTGTACGAAAACTTCGACGAGATCGTCTTCGCCAAGCTGTTCTTCCGCGCTACGGGCTTGGGGCCGTACGACCGTATTGAGGTCGATATCAACGGTACGCCCATCCCCGCCGACGGCGTGCGCCACATCTGGCACAGCGACGGCCGACATCCAAATCAAGGACGGCCGCTTCCCGCGCATACGACCTGCATTATCGATCTGTCGTCGCCTCCCATACGCGACGGCGACAATGCCCTCGGCGTCCGCTTGCTGTTCTCCGGTCTCCCCGAAGGAGCTGTCGTCATCGACGAACTAGAAGTGACTGTGCTGCCGCGCTAGTTGTCGCTTTTCAGCTAAGGAGGAACCTTGTCGAGGAGCGATCCCGAGTTCTGGAATCGGCGCACGAGCGCGACGGCTATATGGACTAACCTGCGCTGGACCTTCGTCCACATCTGGGCGCACGGGCGGGCCCCGGCCTTGGGCATCGTCGCCGTGCAAATACTCTTGGGCATCCAGCCCGCGCTGCTCATCTACATCACCCAGCACCTCATCGACACCGTTGTCGCCTCCGCCGGTGAAGGGGGCGCTGGCTTTGAACAAACTCTCCCGTGGCTTATAGCATTCGGGGCCGTGCTCCTCCTCACAAGCGACGTGCAGTGGAAAGTGCGGGACACGCTCCACCTGCGGCTCGAACAGAACCTCGAACACGCGCTCGGCCGTCGCTTTGAGGCTAAGGCGTCGAGGCTGCCGCTCGTTTTCTTTGAGGTAAGCGCGTTTTACGACCGCTTGGAACGCGCCAAGAATCCGGGGCGCACGGTTGATCGATTCTTCTTCGCGGCCATGCACACATTTCAGGCCGGCATCCGAGTCATTTCTATCGCGATCATATTCACCTCGGTCTCTCTCTGGATCTCGCTAACTCTTCTAATCGTACTGATACCACAAATCCTAATGTCCATCGAACAGAGCCGGCGGTTCATGAGCTTCACCTACGGCCAGACCGAGGCAATGCGTCGGGTTGGCTACGTCGATCGGATTCTCACCGGCCGGGGCGCACAGAAAGAGATGCGCCTCTTTGCCCTCCATCAGATGCTGAGCCAGCGATGGCGGGCCATGCGCCGGGCATTGCGAGAGCAACTCTGGCGACAACAAAATCAACTGGTCCGACGAGAGCTTCCCGTCGCCAGCTTGCGCCTCGGTGCCTCGGCCGGCATCGCCATTACTTTGGCCTATTTTCTCGGCGACCGGCTCCTCACGCCCGGCCGCTTTGTCGCCCTGTTCCGAGGAGTGGACGACATGCTGGGAGCCGGTTCCAGCCTCGGCTACCATTCGATGACACTGCAAAACCAAAACGCCGAAATCAGCTATGTGCGCGAGTTTCTCGACCTGCCCGAGGATGACGGCGCTTGGCTGCAACAACCACCAGCCGACCGCGAACCAACCCGGCCCTTTCCCAAACCGCTGCGCGAGGGGTTTGCCGTCGAAGATGTCTGGTTCGCCTATCCAGCAGCGAGTGCTACCAAAGCCGAGAACCCTCGGCCCGTCCTGCGAGGAGTGAACCTGCACCTCAAGCCAGGGGAACGAGTGGCCCTCGTCGGCGAGAACGGCGCGGGAAAATCGACCCTCGCCAAACTCCTGTTGGGCCTGTACCAACCAACAGCGGGCGAGATCGCGGTGGACGGCATCCGCTACGGTGAGATCGACCGGACCAGCCTTGCAAGCGCGGTCAGTGCCGCGTTCCAAGACTTCTTCAACTTTGAACTCACCGCCTCTCAGTCAATCGGCATCGGTGCCCTCGGCACCGGCGGTAGCGACCGGGAGAATGACTTGTGGCCGGCGTGGCTGCCGCCCGATCCAGCGGTGGTAGAAAACGCGGCGCGGCGAGCCGGAGTTGATGCCATCGCTGCGCGCCTGCCCCACGGCTACGACACCCCGGTAGGACACGTCCTCGATGGCGGACAAGGGCTTTCCGGGGGCGAGTGGCAGCGACTCGCCATTGCCCGCGCATTCATCCGCCAGCCCGAGTTGCTGATCCTCGACGAGCCTACAGCCGCGCTGGATCCCATGGCCGAGGCCGAGGTGTACCGGCAGTTTGGCGAACTGTTCGCCGGCCGCACCGCGCTGTTAATCAGCCACCGGCTTGGCTCAGCCCGCATGGCCGACCGCATTCTCGTCCTCAAGGACGGTCGCATCGTCGAGCAAGGCCCCCACGACGACCTAGTGGCAAAGGGCGGCGTGTATGCTGCCATGTGGGAGGAACAAGCCTCGTGGTACCAGTAATCCTACAGGATACAACGGTGGCCCGCCCGCCCGCCATGCGCACACTCCTGCGCTTTCTATGGTGGATGATCCAGACAGACCCCCGCCACTCTATCCTCTTATTGGTGCTCCAGTTCGCCACCGGTCTGATGCCGGCCGCGTCAGTGTGGATCGTGCGGGCGCTCTTCGATCGCAGCCTCGAGGTGTACGAGGGCCGCCTGCCCGTGGCGGACATGCTGGTGTGGGTCGCTCTGTGGGCCGTGTTGACTTTGGCCGATATGGGAATCCGCATCTGGACCCGCACCCTTCTTCGCGAACGGCTAAAACAGGAGATGGAAGACCGGCTACTCGCACAACTTCAGCGCAAAGCAAGCGTCCTGCGGCTCGAGACCTTCGAGCGTGCCGATTTCCACGACGTGCTGCGCCGGGCACAAGAAGCAGCCTCGCCCGGCTTCTTTCTCAACCTCATCGGCGAGATCAACACAATAATCACCGGAACGCTGACGGCCGTCTCCGTCGCCTTGGTCGTCGGGCTGTGGAATCCGCTGCTCCTGATCGCCATTGCCTTGGTCTCGGTGCCGCCGCCACTGGTGCAGATGTTCCAAGGGAAGACCACCTTTCTCCTCAAGCGCGAGCAGACCCAGCGCCAGCGTCTGCGGGCCTACTTGGAGCGCATTCTCACCGACCGCACCGCCGCCAAGGAGGTGCGCGTCTTCAACCTTGGATCGACCTTGCTCGGTTGGTGGGAGCATCTCTACTGGCAGGTAGCCGACCGGCTCTTTCAGCAGAAACGCTCGCAGGCTTCGGTCAACGCCTTGCTAGCAGCTTTCAGTTTGGCCGGGCTGGCCGCAGGCATCGGCTGGTCGGCTTGGGCCGTGGCCAACGGCGGGCTCTCCCCCGGACAGTTCGCCGCCATGATGGTGGCACTGCAGGAAGTCAGAACGCACGTCGACCGGGTCTTCTTTCGCGTTGGTTATCTCGCCAATTACCTCCTGTACATCGCCGATCTCTTCACCTACCTCGACTTGGGACCGGAAGAGCCAAAGGATGGCGTGCGAATCGACGGCGTCGGCGAGGTTCCGATTGCAGCCACCGGTCTCTCTTTCCGCTATCCACAGGCGGAATACCCGGCAATCGACGACATCTCGTTCACCATCCAGCCCGGCGAGCGCGTGGCCCTCGTCGGTGCCAACGGCTCGGGCAAGACTACGCTAGTCAAAGCGCTGTTGGGCTTGTTCCATCCCACGCAGGGAAAGGTGCTCTACGGCGATGTCGATCTGAACCGGATGGATCGGAACGGCCTGTGGGACCAATCAGCCGCGGTATTCCAAGATTACACCCGTTTCGCCTTTTCTCTGGGTGAGAACATCGGCTTGGGACGCACCGAGCGCATGGGCGACCAAGCAGCCGTCGAGCGCGCCGCCCACCAAGGCGGGGCCGCCCCCATCGCCGAGCAACTACCAGAGCGCTACCACACCCTTCTCACCAAGGAATTTGCTGGCGGAACCGAACTGTCCGGCGGCGAGTGGCAGCGCGTCGCCATCTCTAGGGGATTCATGCGCAACGCCTCACTGATCGTACTCGACGAGCCAACCGCGTCGCTCGACCCCCAGGCCGAGGCCGACGTATTCCGGCGCTTCCTCGCCATGTCCGGCGAGCGGACCACCATCGTGGTCTCCCACCGCTTGGGATCGGCTCGGCTATGCGATCGGATATTGGTATTAAAAGAGGGACGCCTGCTCGAAAATGGGACGCACGGCGAATTGCTGTCTCAAGAGGGAGAATACGCCCGCTTATGGGCTTTGCAGGCGCAATGGTACGGCGAGGAGGAAGCGAAATTGCGGGATACAGGAGAATGATCAAGGACTGCGATATGCTTCTAAAGCAAGAGGGAGCCGCCTCCATTGCCTACCGCTGGATGATCTTTACATGACAACGCAAACTACGTATAGTTGGTCATATGCTGTTCATCGAGACATCGGAATTCACCAAGCATCTACGGTCACATCTCGATGACGACAGTTACGCCGCGCTTCAGATGTTTCTCAGTGCGTACCCAGACGCCGGAGACATCATTCGCGGATCGGGCGGTATGCGGAAAATCCGCTGGAGATCGAAGGAGCGCGGCAAGCGAGGCGGTAGCCGGGTCATCTACTACTGGCATGTCGCCGAGGACCATATTTATCTACTCACCCTGTACGGCAAGGGCGTGAAGGACGATCTGACGCCTGCCGAGCGGGCCGCGTGGCGCAAGGTCGTAGAGGAGATCAAAAATGGCTGAACGGAACATCGCCGCCGAAGTTCTTGCGGGTCTGCACGAAGCTCGAGAGCACCGAGCCGGCAAGCGCACACTGCGGACCATCCAAGTCGAGGCAAAGCCTCTGCCCGGACTCACGCCCGATATGATTAAGAGGATTCGCGAAGAGCTCGACGTTTCAAGAGCGGTATTCGCCCACCTGCTGCGCGTACCGGTGCGCACCGTTGAGGGCTGGGAGCAAGGCAGGTCCAGCCCACCGGATGCGGCGGCGGCCCTTATCCTCATGGCCCAGAAATACCCGGATACCTTTGAGCGGCTGGCATCACTGTGAGCTGCACTGATGGAGAATACGCCCGCTTATGGGCTTTGCAGGCGCAGTGGTACGGCGAGGGGTAGGGTGAGCCGTGGCCGCCTCTTACCCCATTGTCAACGGCGCCGAGCACGCCTGGGTTCTCCACGACCCCCGCTTTAAGCCCGACCCGCGTCTGTCCAACTGCCCCGGTGCCAAGCCCGACTATGAGCAGTCGGCCGAAGACCTCATCGAACACATGCGGACCTATGGAGTCGATAAGGTCGTCATCAGCCAGGTGTGCTACTACGGCCGCGACAACCGCTATGCCAGCCACTGCGTACAGCGCTATCCCGACCGCTTTGCCGCCATCGGCCTTTTAGTGGGGTACCGGCTGCACCATCCGGCCGATCCGGAGAATCCGGCGCGCTTGGAACGGGCCATGCGAGAGCAGGGTTTGGCAGGGCTGCGCTTGAGTCCCATCTACGACCGCGACGTGGTCTGGCTCAATGATGAGGTCAGCTATCCACTGTGGCACCGGGCCGAGGAGTTGGGCGCGGTGTTCAACATCTTCCTAGCGCCGCACCAAGTGGAGCAAGTGGCGGCCATGGCCGAGCGCTTCCCCGGAGTCAAAGTGGTCATCGACCATCTGGCGATGATCGACATCAGCGCCCCCGATAGCGAGGGCTTTGGGCCGCTGCTCGATCTAGCCCGCTGGCCCAATGTGTACATCCGCACCTCGCTGCACAATCCTTCCAAGGAACGACCGCCCTTCCGCGATGTATGGCCCTTTTTGGAGCAGGTGTACGACCGCTTTGGGCCGCGGCGGATGGTATGGGCCAATTTTTACGAACTGCTCATCATGCAGGAGTTGATCCCCTTTTTCAGCGCTGAAGACAAGACGTGGATTTTGGGGAAGAACGCGCTAGAGATCTACTTCAAAGGTCAGAGCTGACAGCCCATTCCGCGGCCGGATTCAGGGTACTTCCACGGCGAATTGCCGCAGATCGCGTCGGGGAATTCTCAATCCAGATATGCACATATCCCCTACGGATCCACCTGCTGATAGAACTCCTTCGCGCCGTTCTCAATGGTCATAATGACCGCGCTCTTGGTCGGATGGCGATTTTCGTTGTAACTAGCAATGCGCGTCGCCCCAGCGTACTGTTCGGTAGCCAACA
>JAJEEZ010000297.1:0-2926 GCA_022820705.1 Candidatus Latescibacterota bacterium
GGCTTGGAGCAGACGGGGCAGGTAATAATTTTCGCCGCCAACGGAGAAGAGTAGGCCAAGCAGATAGGGATAGAGCGGCGGCTGCCAAAAGGGAGTCGGTTTCCCAGCCCAGGAGACCTCGCTGAGGTAGCGGGCGTCATCGACATAGGTCCGGGCATCGACGACCGGAACGGAGAAAAGCGGACTGGTGGAGAGTTCACTCAGGTAAAAGAGACGCAGGCCCAAGGACAACAGGACGATGAGGGCACAGGTCCAAAGTTCGCGGCGACCGATCTTAAAGCTCGGGCCCATAGGCCAAACTTATTGCAGGCCAGCGTAAACGGCGATGAAGCTTTCGGTGATGGTCTCCGATTCGTCACCCTTGGGGTTGCGGCGGTCTATCCGCATGCCCATCTGCGTGGTGAGCTTGTACCCCAGATAATCGGATACATTAGTGAACTGAGCGGCTCCGACGACGCTGTTGAAGTCGTTGAGGTCGCGCTCGAAATCGTTGACGAAAGTCAACTCTAAGCCGAGTTGGAGGGTCGTGTGCTGGAGCATGGGAAAGCCCAGCAGGAACCCGCCGATCTCGGCAAGTTCGGTCCGTCTTTCCTGCGAAAGCAGGTCGATGGTCTGTTTGCGGTACTCACTCTTCCAGCGCGGCTCGACCCAGAGTCGGCCTAGATTGAGGCGGTAGCTCACCTTGTTGATGACGCCAAAGAAAAAGTCGCGCTGGCGCAGGCCCAAGGGGGCGCGTTGGTTTTCGTCGAGGCGCTGGTGATACGTATCGTATTTGAGAAAGTTCTTGGCGATGAAGCCTCCCCGCTGATAGTCGTGGCCCAGCCACAGGGCGTTGATGTAGGTGTCGGGAGCGATGAGAGGGTCCTCGATTTTGGTAGATTCGCCGGTGCGGATATTGGCGTTGGGCAACCACTGCTGGAGATCGTCGGGAATATTGTCTTCGACTGACTTGAGCATCTCAAAGAAGCGAAAGCGGCCCCAGTTAGGCGTGGACTTGTCGAGGGTAAAAAGCACGTAGTCAACGCGGTTTTTTTGATTTGAGGAGATGAGGTCCTCGCGCAGAACCCCGGCCATCAGCCGGACCTCTGGCGTCAGGTGCGTACCGCCATATACGTTGAACCCTCGATGGTCCTTCTTGTAGGGGTAGTCGGGTGCCTCGTCGTTTTCAAAGCGGTCAATCCAGACGTTGTTGTTGAGATCGATGCCGAAGAGAAACTCGGGGCGATCGACATTGTGGCGCATGAAAGGCTCTTCGTAGTCGGGTACGGAGTTGGAGAGGAAGCGATTGTCGTTCTGGTTGAAGTCAGAGATGAAGTCGTTGTTTTCGTCCCAGCCGGGATAGACTTCTTGGTCGCCGGCTCGCCAGTCCTTGCGCACGGTGTCGGGGTAGCGGTCTTGATCGTCGTTGTCCTCGACTAGCTCGACTACGTGGACGCGCTCGTCCTCGTAGTCAATGAAGCCGGAACTTAGCGTGGTGAAGGTCCTAGTGTTGTAGCGAGGATCCATGCTGTAGAGCTCACCGAAGGCGAACCAAGGGTACGTGCTGCGCGAGAGGTTGATCATCCAAGCGGGTGCGGCCCGGTCGCCGCGCAGGCCCGAAGAAGTCGCGTGGCTTCTGCGCAACACATTGGGGTACTGGACATACGAGTAACTCAAGTCGTATTCGCCGTAGAAGTTCCAGCCAAAAACTTCTTCTAATTCGAGGGTAGCCCCCCAGATTTGGGTCGCCGTGGGCAGCCCGTACTCGAAGCTGACGACCTGCAAGTTGGTGTTGTCTTGGACATTGCCCTCGGCTTGGGTGACCAATAAAAGCACCGAGACATCCGAGATGTTGAGCTGGTTGCTTGAAGATATCCAGACTTGGTAGTCATTGCCCAGCACGAGGCGGAACTCGACTTTTTTGATTTCCTCCTTGGCACCAGATGAGCGATTGACAAAAGCTGGGCTGTCGAAATCGTAGCGTAGGCGAATCTCCTCGGTGCCATCGGCCGAGAGAAAGCCTTGGCGGATAAAGCCGCCTTCGATGATCGGCTCGAAGCGGATATCCTTGCCCCGATCCACCTTACCGTCGTTGTAGGTAATGATGATATCGGAGCCAGTGGGGAAGAAAGCCGCGCCGCCGACTTGGTCTTCGGGCGAGTCGTCGCGCAGCACGATCTCGATGAAGGAGATCGTCTGGTTCTGGTCGATAGTGAGTTTGCCGGTGACGGGGTTGCCCCTGAAACCACTGATAAGGGTGTTGGACTGGTGAGAGTTGACAGCCGTCAAGCCTAGGGTCGCGAAGTCGCCCACCTGTAAGGTGCCGCGTCCGCCAATCATGGAAGTGGCGTTGGTGGCGAGGACTTCCAGGTCGTTGGTGGTGCTGCCACCGGGTTGGCTGAGGCGCGAGTAGATGAGCGTGCCTTGGTACTTGTCGGCGGCGTAATCGAACTGGATGCCATCCCAGCGGGGCTTGGAAAAGGTCATCGGCGTAAGCGTGGTGCGGATATTGTCGCCGATAGTCACCGAGTAGTGGTGCTGGCCCTTGGCATCGGCCGAGACCAACAATCCACTGAACCAGCCTTGGAATCTGTTGCCTTTGAGGACCGAGGAGCCAAACTGCTTGGGCTGGGATTGGGAGTTGTTAAAAACGAGCCAACCGCGAGTGACGAAGTTGCCGTAGAGGTCGTAGTAGTAGTCGCCCTCTAGCCGGGTATCGACGTAGCGCTGATAGTGCCGGCGCGCATAGTTCGAGTACTCCCACTGGCTCCATCGGTACTCGTTGTAGAGCTCCTGAGGCACGTACCACCGCCGCTTGGCCGGATCGAGGGCGCCGAAGAGGACCCCCGGCCCCTGCGGCTCGAAGGAAACCCTGCCGCCTGATTGGATGGTGCCCAGCCGAGAACCGTATTCCTGGGCTGTGCCAAGCTGGGGGAGCGCTAGGAGA
>JAJEEZ010000173.1:0-7173 GCA_022820705.1 Candidatus Latescibacterota bacterium
CTCGCCGTTGGCGCTGACTGCGTGGCTCATGGCTTGAATGACCTCGTTGAGATGTTCACTCTGCGGATTCGCTCAGGGATTTGATATAGGACGTGATTTGCAGAAGCGACTGCTCGCTGACCTGCCCTTCGAAGACAGGCATAATCGGCTCGTATCCAGCGACGATCTTGGCCGTGGGCTGGAGTATGGATTCGCGGATGTAGTCGCTATCGACGACGACTTCTTGCCCGTTGCTAAGCGTTACCGGCTTGTCGTAAATCCCGACCAGCGAAGGCCCGCGACCCGTGGCCGTGGATTTGTGGCAGGTCTCGCAGCCGAGTTGCTGGAACTGGCGTTCGCCCGCCTCGACCATGGACTCGCCGCTGGACGCCCCCATCAGCCAGTCGTGGTAATCCGCTGGCTCTAAGACGATCACCTTGCCGATCATACCCGAGTGCTGGGTGCCGCAGTACTCAGCGCAAAACAAGTGGAACTCGCCCGTCTGCGTGGCTTCAAACCACAGGGTCGTGTAGCGCCCGGGCAACACGTCGTTTTTGACCCGGAAGGCCGGGATGAAAAAGTCGTGGATTACGTCCTCTGAGGTCATGGTCAGGCGGACGGGCTGGCCTTTGGGTACGTGCAGGGTATTGATTTCTCGTTTGCCCGATTCGTGCTGGATTTTCCACATCCACTGCTTGCCGACCGCGTAGATCTCCAAGGGATCGGATGGCGGCCGCTGGAGCCGGAAGAAGACATCGGCCCCGAGCAAAAAGACAAAAAGCGCCAAAAAGAGTGGAACGATGGTCCAAGACAGCTCGAGGGCGAGATTGCCATGATTTTGCTCGGGCTGTTCATCTTCCGAGCGGCGGCGGTACTTGATGCCGAAGATAATTACCATGCCGAAGACGATCAGGCAGAAGAGCACGGTCAAGGCCAGCAAGAATGCGTACAGGGCATCTACTTGCCAAGCAATGGTGGAGGCTTGGGCGGGAAAAAGTGGAAAGTCGGACATGCGGTTCAAGGCTCCGAACTAGTTGAACTGAGGGTGATGCAAGTTGTTGCGGCGGTCCCGCTTGAGCATAGCGACGATAAATACAACGAGAGCGAGCACGGTAATCAGCCCACCGATGCGCAGAGAATTGCGGATGTAGAGACCGTATTTGCCAGTCATTGGGTCGTAGCTATAGCAAAGCAGCAGGAGTTGATCGACCGGATTACCGATAGCACCGTTGGCTGCTTCGACGAGGCCCCAGCGCAAGTCGCGCGGGGGATAGTCGATACCATACAAATAGCGCGCCAGCTTACCTTCCGGCGTCAGTACCATCAAGCCGCTGGCGTGAATGTACTGGTCGGTGTCTTCGTCGTATTCGTAGCGAAAGCCGACGGCAGCGGCTAGTTGCTTGATCTGGTCTTCCTCGCCGGTGAGAAAATGCCAACCCGTAGAACCATCGCGACCGCGGTAGTTTTTGCTGTACTCGGCCTTTTTGGCCGCAGCTAATTCCGAAGTTTCCCCGGGGTCAACGCTGATGGTCAAGACGTCAAAATCTGTGCCAATGCCAAAACTCAGCACATTCATTGCCCGCAAGAGACTATTCAGCACTTGGGTGCAGAGCATGGGGCATTCGTAGTACACCAAGGTGAGCACGATGGGTTTCTGGCCGAAGTATTGGCGCAGCGAGACGCGCTCGCCGCTGGAGTCAGTGAATTCGATATCTAAGGGAATCTGATCGCCCAATTTCTGGTCGATGCCGATGCTCTTTTGTAACTGCTGGGTATAGCTCTGTGCCCCAGTCTGGCCGGCTAGCAAAAGCGGCAGAGTTAGTGCCGAAAAGATCGCGCTGCGAGCGAATGTCGTTGTCGGTCTGCTCATGGTGTCGCTGGCGGAGCGATGAGCGGCATTTTGCTCTCGCTCACCAGATCAATTGCTCGCTCGATGGGAATGTGTACTACCTTCACTTGTTCGTCAATCCAGCCATAGGAGTTGAGAATTGCGGCCTCGTTTTGGGCCAACTCGAACTTTTGCTTTGGCGGGTCCACCTGTAGCCTCGGCGCGTCGCTGGCAACGCGGTTTTCGACTAGCGGCGGGACCGGATCGTCGAAGAGCGGCTGGTAATAGGCGAAGACCCTGAATAAGACGATCATGCCAATAAAGGAAGCGATGACCAACGCGGTGATAAAAAGGCCGGTCTGTGCCAGCGGCGTTATCCGCGCATCGGTCGTCTCGTAGCCGGAGTTGTTTTGGTCGTGTGCTTGTTCAGCCATGATTGCTTTCGCCGCTATAGAGGTCTGCAAAGCGGGGGTCGTTTTGCGCGATCAGGGCGCGCTTTTTCAGTTGCGCGAAGAAAAGCGCCAAGACGAGGCCACCGATGCCTATTGGAATGGCTAGGTCGAGCCAGTGTAGGGTGATCCCAGTGCTGTGGAAGCCCGGCCCCTTTTCGGCGTGGACTTTGGTGAAGGCCGGTGCCGTGATCCAGTACAAATCGACCAAGCGCATGAAGATCAAGCCGGCGGCAATAGTGCCGAGCAACTTGGTTTTGGACTTCATGGTGCTGGATATGAGAAAGAGAAAGGGGACGGCAAAATGAAACACCAGTAGCCCGTAGCCGACGTATTCCCAGCCGCCCTCCAGACGGGTTATGTACCAAGTGATCTCCTCGGGCAAATTAGCCGACCAGATGATGAGCAACTGGGAAAAAGAGGTATAGGCCCAGAGCATGACGCAGGCCAGCATAAAGGTGCCCAAGTCGCGCAGGTGCTGCTCAGTAATCACGCCCTGTAGCGGTTCCCGACGCGAGAGGGGGACGGCGACGAGGAACGTGAATCCCCAAGCCATCAGTCCCATACCTATGATGTAGATAATGCCGAAGATCGTCGAAAACCAATGCGGCTCAAGCGACATCAGCCAATCAATAGAGGCCAGCGTCGCGGTGAGAAAGAAGATGACGATGCCCGGACCACTCAGGATCTGCATGCGATGGGTCGGGTGTGTCTCCGTCGTCTGATCCTGCTGTAGCGACCAGCGGTTGAGCAGGAAGACGAACAGTCCCCAGATGGCGAAGTAGAACACGGTGCGCACAATAAAGAAAGGCTCGTTGAGAAAGGGGACCTTTTGCTGGAGGATGTTGTCTTTTTGTACGACGTTCTGGTGCGTCCACTCGTAGAGGTCGTGCAGGCCGAAGAAGAGGATCGGCAGCGATAGCAGGAACAGCAACGGCAAGGTGCGGGTCCCGGCTTCGAGCAGCCGCCGGACCGAAAAGCCCCAAGTGCCACCGCCGACGTGGTGGATCATGAGGATGCCCAAGCTGCCCAAGGGCAGGCCGATCCAGAAGGTAAAGGCCAGCAAATAAGAGCGGAAAAACTGTTCCAAAAACTGTTCCCCGGCCGTGAAATAGCCGACCGCAGTGGCAGCCAAACCGGCCAAGCCCACGACTAGCGCGTAGCGTTGGAGGTTGTCTAAATAGGGACGCAGGGCAGCGGACTGTTGGGTAATCGACTCGTTCATTGAAGTTGCCTTTGGTCCTCGGCCGGCAGTTGGTCGAATTCGAGGTTCTGACTTAGCTGTAACACCTTGATATAGGCGACGATGGCCCAGCGGTCAGCCACGGAAATGCGGGAGGCGTAGCTGTACATGACGCCAAAGCCATTGGTAATGACATCGTAAAAGTGGCCGACGGGTACCTCGCGCAGCCGCTGTTGATGAAAGGTCAGCGGCTGTTTGAGCCCGCGCTGGACGATCATGCCGTTGCCCGCGCCGGTCTGGCCGTGGCAGGGGGCGCAGAAAATGTTGTAGCGCTCTTGGCCGCGCTCTAGCAACTGGCGGTTAACGGTCACTCTATTCGGCAGGGTCTCCGCGAGTTGGCCTTGTATTTTGCCTTGGTAGAAGTGCTCGTCGAGCATCAATTGGCCCCGTGCCACAGTGCCGTCAACCTGTGCGCGGAAAGACATGCCATCAGCGAAAAACGCCGAGGCTTCTAGCGGCTCGTATTTCTCTTGGTCGTACATGGCCTGCCGCAGTTCGCAACCGGCAGTGCCAATCAGCAACAGCGCCGCTCCCAACAAGGCAACGAGCCGTCTGCTGGCGATGGTCATTTCACTTTTCAACTTCGACAACCTCATGCGGATTCAGGCCGCGCAGAAATTCCTCGGTTTTTTCGCGGTCGAACTGAGTATCTTCGGCCTCGATGCTGAGAAAGAAGCGATCTTGGCTGGCACGGGCGAAATTGGGCGCGTTGAAAACCGGGTGATAGGGCTGGGGCAAGCCGTTGGCGATAAACATGCCAAAGGCCGAACTGAGCGCGGCAAAGAGAATGGTCAGCTCAAAGGTCACCGGGATGAACATCGGCCCGCTGTGCAAGGGCTTGCCGGCGATATTGAGCGGATAGTCTATGGCCGAAACCCAATAGCAAAGGGAATAGCCCGTGATGGCACCAAGCAGACCAAAGGCGAAAACCAGCCAAGGCAACCTAGTGCGCGGAAAGCCGATGGCCTCGCCCAAGCCGTGGATGGGCATGGGTGAATAGGCGTCGATCTTGCGATAACCAGCGGCAAAGGTCGCCTTGGCCGCAGCCAGCAAGTCGTCGGGAGATTCAAATTCGGCCAACAGGCCGTAGTGCGTTGACTCTTCGTGCTGCTGCATAAGTTCAATGGCTCACTTGTGGTCTCCGGAGACCAGCAGATTGCGGATCTCGTGGATGGAAATCATCGGTAGGCCGCGGATGAACAAGAAAAATAGGACGATGAACAGGCCGATGGTACCCACGTAGATGGCGATGTCCCAAATTGTCGGGTGAAACATGTCCCAAGAAGAGGGCATAAAATCTCGGTGTAGGCTCGTGACGACGATGATGAAGCGCTCCAGCCACATGCCGACGTTGATGAACTGGGAAATGAAAAATAGCCAGAACATGCTCGTGCGGAAGTGTCTAAACCACAGGAGCTGCGGCACGATTATGTTGCAGACGATCAAAGCCCAGTAGAAGGGGCCGTACGGGCCCTGCATGCGATTTTGCATCATATAGCCCTCAAAGACACTGGCGCTGTACCAGGCGATGAGTTGCTCCATGAAGTAGCCATAGCCCACAATCAGCCCGGAAGCCAACATGACTTTAGCCATGTTGTTTAGATGGCGCTCGGTTATGAAGTCGTCCAAGCCGTAGATGAGACGCATGGGGATCATCAAAGTCAGCACCATGGCAAAGCCCGCGTAGATTGCCCCGGCGACGAAATAGGGGGGAAATATAGTCGTGTGCCATCCGGGTATGAGCCCGACGGCGAAGTCGAGACTGACGACGCTATGGACAGAGAGCACGAGGGGTGTGGAGAGGCCAGCCAGCAGGAGGGACGCCATTTCGTAGCGCTCCCAGTGAATGGCCGAGCCGCGCCAGCCGAGTGCGAACACGCCGTAGATGACCTGGGCAATGCGGTTTTTGGCGCGGTCGCGCAGGCTCGCTAAGTCTGGAACCAAGCCGACATACCAAAAGACCAGCGACACCGTCAAATAGGTCGAGACCGCGAAGACATCCCAGATCAGCGGGCTGCGGAACTGCGGCCAGATGTCCATGGAGTTGGGATAGGGCAATAGCCAGTAGCAGGCCAGCCAAGGCCGCCCCGTGTGAAAGAGCGGAAACTGAGCCGCGCAGAGCACGGCAAAGATGGTCATGGCCTCTGCCGCGCGGTTGATCGAGGTGCGCCACCGCTGCCGAAAAAGCAGTAAAATCGCCGAGATCAGGGTGCCGGCGTGACCGATACCGATCCACCAGACAAAATTGATGATGGCCCACCCCCAGCCTATGGGGTTGTTGATGCCCCAGATACCCACGCCCTCAAAGAGCAGGTAGGGAACGCCTATCATGAAACCGTGCAGGAGTATGAAGCCCAAAGCAAAGCAAATGAACCAAGCCAGCGGGGTGTTTTTGGTCAGGACGATCCCACTGATCTTGTCGGTGATCGAGGTGTACGAGGTCTGGCTCGGGCCGAGTTCCGATACTGGGGGGCGATAAGGCGTTTTCGCAGCTTCGGACATGCTAAGCCTCGGCAATCTTGGGATTCGGGTTTTTGATACTTGCTAAGTATGTAGTGCGGGGTCGCGTGTTCAGCTCGGTGAGGATGCCGTAGTTGAGCGGCGATGCCTTGAGGGTGGAGACCTGACTATTGGGGTCGTTGATGTCGCCGAAGACGATGGCTTCGGTGGGACAGGCTTGTTCGCAGGCCGTGACAATTTCGCCATCGCCTATGGTGCGACTGGCCTTTTTGGCCTCAATCCGCGCTTGGTTGATGCGCTGGACGCAGTACGTGCATTTTTCCATTACACCGCGGGAGCGCGTGGTGACATCTGGGTTGCGCTGCAATTTTAAGCTCTCGGTATCGCGGTCGGCGTATTGGAGGAAATTGAAGCGCCGGACCTTGTAGGGACAGTTGTTGGCGCAGTAGCGAGTGCCGACGCAGCGATTGTAGGTCATGTCGTTGAGACCTTCGTCGCTGTGCGTTGTCGCTGCGACTGGACAGACCAACTCGCAAGGAGCGTTTTCGCACTGCATGCAGGGCACGGGCTGGTGTACGATCTGGGGGTTGTCAGGCGAGCCTTGGTAGTAGCGATCGACGCGAATCCAAGGCATTTCGCGGCCGTTGAGGACCTCGTCTTTGCCAACGATGGGGATGTTGTTTTCGGCTTGGCAGGCCGTTGCACAGGCATTGCAGCCGATGCAGGCTCCTAAATCGATGACCATGCCCCAGGCGTAGCCCGTGTACTGGTGATCCGTGCGGTTGTGCAGCGTCAGGTCATCGGGCGGATCGTGGACTCCCTCGTGAGCAAAATGCGGATGAGCCTGGTAGTAGTCCAGCGAGGCTTGGCGAAAGAGGTTGCGGCCTTCCATGCTGTGGTGATCTTGGGTGCAGGCGAGGCGATAGTTGTCGTATGAGCCGCTGACCTGTAGGCCGGTGCCGCTCCACAAGGCCGCCGTCGACCGCAGGGCATAGGCATTGAAGCCCGTGTCGCGCCCGACGCGGCCACTGCGCTGCTGGCCGTAGCCCAAGTGCAAGGTGACGACGCCGTCGGCTTGACCGGGCACGACCCAAACCGCAGCATTGATTGCGCGCCCGTCAAAGCGCAACTCGGCGAGGAATTCGCTCTTGAGCCGCAGGCGCTCGGCCGTAGCTGGGCTGACGAGGGCGGCGTTGTCCCAAGTGAGCTTGGTG
>JAJEEZ010000532.1:0-5184 GCA_022820705.1 Candidatus Latescibacterota bacterium
CCCTCACTCCTCAACCTCAGCCCACGCCCCCTTAGCCATCAGCCCCCCATCAACGCAAACATTCTCGCCAGTCATAAACGATGCCTGGTCGCTAGCCAAGAACAACATGGCGTTGGCGATGTCTTCCGGCTGCCCATAGCGCCCAATCGGATGAAGCTTGGCGTAATCCTTGAAGAATTGCTCGCGCTCGTGGCCGAATGCCTCGATCACCTCATCGACTAACGGCGTCTGAATACCCCCTGGATTGACCGCTAAAACCCGAATCCCATACTTGGCATAGTCGAGCGCAAGCTGCCGCGTCATAGAGATAATCCCGCCCTTGCTAGCAGCATAAGCCGAAACCATCGACGCCGACTGCAAGCCCTGGACGCTGGCCGTGTTGATGATGACCCCCTTGCCCTGCTCCATCATCTGCGGCAGACAGTGCCTAGCCATCAGGAAGAAGCTCTTCAGATTGACGTCAATAATCCGGTCCCACATCTCTACCGGCAGCTCGTGAGCCAGCTTATAGCTGGGCACGGGCTGGATGCCGACGTTGTTGCACAACACGTCAACTCGACCCCAATCCTCGATGATCTGCCCCACGGTCTGAGCGCAGACTTCGTCGCTGGCCACGTCGGCCTCAAAAAAGCGAATCTGCCCCTCTTCCTCGGCCAAGGCCGCGCCAGCCTCCGCGTCTATGTCCAACACGGCGACCTGCGCCCCTGCGTCGGCGAACGCCCGCGAAATCCCCCCGCCAATGCCTTGGGCACCGCCGGTGACGATAACTACCTGACCCGTAAAATCAGCCATGACAATCTCCTTGAATTAAGAATTAGGAATTAGGAATTAAGAATTGATCTTTCAAATCCGCCAAGCGGCCCGACCAAGAGTTTAAGAACGCTTATCATCCGTCAATCTAACGATCAGCGAGCTTCTTCAATTTACAACAAAACGCCTGCTGCCCCAGCACCTCGACCGGGAACACGCGCTCCATGTACAGCGTCGGCCATGCGCCAAATGCTTCGGCCAGCAAAGTGCGCTCGCTGGTCAAACACACGGCCACTCCTCCTGCCTTTAGAACTCTCGCCACTTCGCTAGCAAAGCCTTCATAGAGCGGACGCAACGCTTGCGGCGCGCCGATCTTTTTGCCAAAGGGCAGGTTGCACACCACCCGATCGACGCTGCCGTCGTCCAAGGGCAAATCCCGCGCATCCCATTGGCGAATGTCAATCGGCTTGTAGCGCGGGCCGACATTTGTGCGGGTAGCAGCCACAGCTTCCGGGCGGATGTCGCCGCCCAAAAGCTGGGCGTAGCGGCCGTACATCCCCCGCTCAATGAGAATAGTTCCAGCCCCGCACATGGGGTCGAGAAAAACGTCACCGTCCGCTGGCTCAGATAGCATCACTAAGGCTCGCGCCACCGTCGGCCGCAGCGAAGCCTCCACTTGCGCGACCTTGTACGTGCGGTGGCGCATGGTCTCGTCGGAAAGGCGGACCCCGCAGATCAGCTCGCCCCCGGCCTCCAAACCCCACACCTCCAACAGCGCTTGCTCGGCCATGTGCTTCCAGCGCGGGAAGCGCCACGCCACGGCCCGCTGCAAGGCGCGGCGCATCTCTTGGCGCACATAGCGCTGCTGCCCGCCGCGACGCTGAGCTACGATCCGGTAGGTGATGCGCTTGATCCGCTTGGGGCGAGCGCGGCGATGCGCGCCCACGGCGTCTTCAAAAAGCGGCGACTCCGCGACGAGTGCGCCGGCCTCTTCCAAGCCCTCGCGCGCCGTGGACACCGATCCCCGCGCCACCAGCGCGAACACATCCTCGGTCGTCCCCAATCCGAGCAAGTCTTGCGTCGGAGCGTCGGTCGAAAAGAATACCACGCCGCGCTGGCGACCCTGCTGATCGGCTCCCAAGCGCACTGCGATTTCTCGTTGGACGATCTCCTCTAGCCCGGGGGCGACGAACGCGTAGAACTGCATGGTTATTCGTAGAGATCGTTTAGATCTGCGGCGGCCAGCTCGACCAAAAACTCGGCGAGTTGCGCTGCCACTTGCTCCAAGCAGCGGCGGCCCTTCTCCGGGGTGGCTTGGCGCGGGTCGCCGATGCCCGTGTCGTCGGTCGCCTGCGTCCAGTCGCGCTGGGTCCAGACCCAGCCTTCCCGCAGCGCGGCCATCTTAAACTTGTGCTCGCGGCCACTGCCAGCCTCCGACAAGGGCAGCACCCAATCCGGCCGCAAGTATTGCATGAGACTGGTCTCCATTTCGTTTGCATGGTCGCCGCCCGCCGCAAAAATCCCCTGATCGACGATGCGGTACCAATCCATGCAGCAAATAAACATCGCATAGCGCGGCAACAACTCCCGCACCATCTGCTTGAAGTCGTTGCCGCCGTGGCCGTTCACAATGAGCAGTTTGGGAATGCCCTGATGGGCGAGCGCTTCGACCAAGTCTTGCAGGACGGCAAGCTGAGTCGAGGGATTGAGATTGAGGTCCAGCTTGATGTCGAGTTGGCCGGTGTTGACGCCAAAGGGCACAGTCGGCAAGACGATGACCTTAGCGTCTTGCTCCCAAGCGATGCCAGCCGCAGCCGCCGCGATCTCGTCGCACTGCACCACATCGGTCGAATAGGGCAGGTGGTAATTGTGCGCTTCCGTCGCCCCCCACGGGAGGATCGCCACCTCGTACGGGGTGTGCTCTACGGTCTGCCAATTGGTCTCGGCGAGGATGTACGGTCTGCCGGGCATGGAGGCTCCTTTACGATGTAAGCACCGCTCGGTGCAAGGTCCGATACTCGGCTCCGGCTGGCTTGAGGATGCTTTCGATCAACTCCACTGCCTCCACCGGAACCTGCAACCGAGGCAACTCGCCGCTCTGCTCGCTTCTCGGCGAACGCACCCTCGCCCGCACCCGACCCAGCGTCACGTGCGGACGAAAGTCCCGTTCCTCCGGCTCCCAACCAGCCGCGCACACCACCTCTTCAACATCCCGTTGCAACGCACCCAACCGTCCGGCCGCGTCCGCCACACCAGCCCAAATAACCTTCGGCCGTCGGCGATTGGGAAAGCAGCCGCTTTCCTCTATAGTCGCAACAAATCCCTCGTGCCGCGCGGCAACCGCCGTCAGCCCTTCCCGCAACGCGGCGATTTGCGCATCCTCGGCCGCGCCGAGAAAACGCAACGTCAAATGGAGATTCTCCGGCCGCACCCAACTCACACCCTGCGCCGGCCACAACGGCCGCATCGCATCGCTCAGCTTTCCCAACTCCGCCGGCACCCGGATGGCGACAAAAGCTCGACTAACGGGCACCGCAAGCCCGCAAGCAGGCGTTCAAATACCCCCGGCTCTCCGCCGCAATCGTCGCCACCTGCCCCAAGTCGTACTCCTTGGCCCCAATCACTTCCAAGTTGGCCGCCACGTCTAGGCCCGATTCGTGCAGCACCTTGACGTACCCGAACAAATCGATGTTACCCCGCCCACAAGCCTGCAACTCCGGCGCACCCGGCCCACCTTCTGCCACGGCGCAATCCCGGATATGCACGTGCTTGACTCTCGAAATAACCGCCGCTAGGGCTTCTACCGTATTCTCCCCCGCCCGATGGATGTGGCTCGGATCCATATCGACCCCAAACCCCGGCGAATCGATCCGCTCCATCGCTCGCAACGTGGTCGGCGTATCGTAAATGCACTGCCCCACGTGTGCCTTGGCGCACAGCGTCACCCCGTGTTCGTGCGCCCTATCGGCCATCTTGCCCAGCAGCGCGACCTGCCGGTCAAAATCTTCCTCCACATCGCTTTTGCCCCCCGGGCCAACGTTGACGACGGGAATGCCAATCTCAGCTCCAGCCGCAAACGCCAGCATCAGCCGATCTTCGTCGAGCGCAGCCTCTTCCATAGCCAGCAATTTCAGTTCGTATTTTTCCGCTAGCTCTTTGATCTGGTTGGCCTGCGCCTGCCAATTGTCCAACTCCAAGTGCTCGCACATGCCCTTGATCGCCGACAACTCGACGCCAGCGTAGCCAGCGAGGTGAATATGGCGCATCGCCGTTTCCAAATCGAATCCTGCAAAGAGTACCGAATTGGCCCCTAAATGAATCATTTTCGCAACTCCTCTTGGGTGATAAACAATTGATTTTACTGAATTACCGAGCGGTCATTATACGCAGATGAAAAAGGGGCGTCAAGCAACGGCGTAGAGAGTTCTTGACGGGGTTCGGCGATTCGTATTTCATATATTGTATATTTACATTGAATATTGTATTTACCGTCCCGAATGGTCTGATTCTCCATTCCGACGACTCCGCCGCAGCGAAGGCGGGCACGGAAAGCAATCCAGAAAGGTTTCCTATTACCATGCCGCCCACTGCGAATAAATCCGATGGCACACCGCAAAGAGAGCAGGCCGCCCTGTCGATTGAGCCAAGAAATCCAAGCGATCCGGCCTTTAGGTTTATCGACTTGTTCGCCGGTATTGGAGGGATGCGCCGCGGCTTTGAACCGTTGGGCGGAAAGTGCGTGTTCACCAGTGAGTGGAACAAGCACGCCCAACTCACCTACGAAGCTAACTACGACTGCGACCATGAGATTGTCGGGGACATTACGCAGATCCCAGCAGATGAAATTCCGCCACATGACCTGTTACTGGCAGGCTTCCCGTGCCAACCATTTTCGATCGCGGGCGTGTCAAAGAAGAATGCGCTCAAGCAACCGCATGGGTTCCGTTGTGAAGCACAGGGAACACTGTTTTTCGATGTGGCGCGGATCGTTGAAGCTCATCGGCCTCGTGCTTTTCTTCTCGAAAACGTCAAAAACCTAGTCAATCACGACAAAGGCCGAACATTTCGCGTAATCCACCGGACGCTAACCGAGGAATTGAAATATCAGATTCACACCAAGGTAGTGGATGCCCGTTCGTGGGTACCACAACACCGCGAGCGGATTTTCATTGTCGGCTTTCGCGAGCCCAACTGGTTCTCTTTTGACGATTTTGTTGTTCCCGACCCGCTCAAGGGACCACGGCTCAAGACAATTCTGCATCCTGAAAATGGCAGCGAATCTGTTGAAAGCCCACTGATTCCCTTACATTTTTACTTTTTGCTAGGTTTTTTGGTTTTCCTAACGGTTCTGATTCCTGTGGGTGCCAACTGTGCATTGAAGGGGGGCAAGCGTTGGCGTTGGTGGGCGATCCACCGTTTGAGCCATCTCAGGCC
>JAJEEZ010000582.1:0-9968 GCA_022820705.1 Candidatus Latescibacterota bacterium
CAAAAAATTTAATTTCTCCGAATCCACTGGAAAACCGTTCGATCTTTTTTTTGCAATAGGAAAAAAATGGATACAATACTTGGTCTGCATATGTCCGCGCCTCAATTGTATCGCTTGTGCTCTTTTGCAAAAAGAGTTCAATCTCTTTATCTATGTCCTCTACATCCTCAATATCCTCTCCACGGGCGGCTTTCAAATGGAGATTCAGGGCGTATTCGCAACAATGTGCAATGTAGGTGATAAACTGGGCCAAATCTTCGCTTTTGTCGGCCTGTTCCAGCGTATAGATGTATTGGTCTCTCTCCTCTATGGGTACGACAGCCACCGTGTAGCCGTGCTTGATTAAGATCATATTCATCAAAAGCCGCGCCATGCGTCCGTTCCCATCGTCAAAAGGATGAATGCGGACAAAGCGGTAGTGAAACGTGGCAGCTATGACAATGGGGTGTTCGCCCTCGTTCTCGTACTTTCTGTACCAATCTATGAGATCGCTTATCGCCGGTTTCACCTGCTCTGGCGTCGTAAAATAATAAATCTCACCGGTAGAGGTTAGCACGTTATTGGGCTGTGTTTTGTAATCGCCAATGGAAATGAGGCGCTTCGTGGGCTGTCCATCGGGCGTTATGGCGTCGTTTTCGTAAGGCTCCTTCAACAATACTCTATGAAGATTGCGGATGAAGACCTCGTTGAGAGCTTCGTCTGTCTTCACGGAGTCCTCTATCGCCTTTACTGCGTCATTGTGTCCTTCGATGTCCAAATGATCGCGCATAGGCTTCCCGCGGGCAGTAAGCCCATGGAGGATCAGACTTCTCGTTTCTCCGAGAGTCAGACTGTTACCTTCTATGGCGTTGGAGTGATAATTCAAATCAAGCCTGAGCTTTTGTTCTATTCGCCCCACGACATCAGCAGGCAATGGCCGCAATTTGTCCAATTCTCTTTTCAGCCGATCAATTTCTTCAATGATCGTTGAGCCAGTTGGAGAGTTGACGTTACTCATTATTCTCCCCTCTCCGCGAACATCCGTCGTTTGAACACTGGTTCCAGCGCCTTCGCTTCGCGGATGAACGAGTCTCCGTTGACATAGACCTCGTCCACGCCGTCGGTCAATTTCTGCTCGTCCACGAACTCCTTGTCTCGCACCAGAGCGGCCTCATCCCAGTCTTGGGTTTCTCGCTAGATGACGGCGACTCGCTGCTGACCAATCTGGCCACGATAGACCAAGTATCGCCGGTCGTCATCGTAATATACGCGTCGCGTCTCGACGCGCAGGCCGAGCAGGTAGTTGAAGGTCTCCGGGATGTCGGCGATTTGCTGCCGCGTCTGGCCATCGGCGTGGATGTGCAGCGTATAGCGGAAGGGCTGCGATAGTTTCTCCACGTTCAGCAGGGTCGCGCTTCGCCTGGTTTCCCATTGGAGCATGTATTTGAGCAAGTAGTCGTCGAATTGCAACGCTTGCTGCGCGGAATCCTCGTCGAAGTCGATGTTGTTCAGCGCGTCCTCATAGCTTTCGAGGTGCATATACTTGACGATACGCGGTCCCCACTCGGCCTCTTGAGGCGTTGCCATGCGCTCGGGTTTACCGTCCTTCCATTCAGGTGTGAACGCGACCTTCTTGATACGCGGCAGAAGTACGGTATCGAAGTGGTCGCCCATCTCGACAAGGATAAACTTGCGTCGACCACCATCCCGACGATTGAAGTTAAGAATCGCATGACCTGATGTGCCAGACCCACTGAAAAAGTCGATGAAGATACCGTTGTCCGTTTCCATTCCTATTTCTATGCAACGCTCGACAAGCGCGACAGGCTTTGGAAAGTCGAAAACGGCTTTACCGAACAGGTGGCCGACGAGTTCCTTGCCATTTTCGTTATTAATCTCTTTGTCTATCCAGATCGACTTAGCCTTCGTCGTAGCCACATCACCTTCCTCCCCATGAAGACGGTCCTTACGAAAGATCCTCCACGCTCCTGTGCGGACGCGTCGCGCCACTAGTTCATCCAGTTGTGCTTGAGCCTTAGCCTTACCCCAAGTCCAGCAACCATCTTTGCCTCGGGAATTCCGTGGGTAGATCTCTATTGTATGAGCGGAATCGGGCTCCAGAGTCACGCTTCCGCCTTCAGGACCACTGAAAAACGGAAAAAACAGGTTTGGTCGATTGTCACGATTGAATACTGGGTTTCGATTTCTGAGTTCAAGAAGCCGGAAAATGCCCTTCTCATCACGGTCCCTGTATTCGGCCTGCGCCGTCTCTCCCTTCTGGATTTCGCGGATAGCGTTGTCCCCACCGAATAGAGCGAATGCGCCTATGTACTCATGGGTTTTTGCCAAGTACTTGTCGAGCGTTCGACCTCGCGGATTTAGCTGTGCAGTGATGAGTGTCACTAGTTCGACTGAGGATGAGTGCCTTTTGACTAGGTTGATCAGATTCCCTACCTCGTTGTCGTCGATGGAGACAAATAAGGCAGAATCATTCTTGGCCATCGGTAGTAAGGCGTGAAGGCGACCATCGATGAACGTCAGCCACGATGAATGGCGGTAGTTGTCTCGGTAGATGAATCCATCCTTGCCTGTGTTGTACGGTGGATCAATGTAAATACACTTCACCTGCCCAAGGTAGCACCCTTGCAACAGATGCAACGCCTGACAGTTTTCACTGTGAATGAGCAACCCATCGGTCATTTCCTCCAGATCGTCAAAGCTGCCCAATAGCCGATCCACGCAATCTCGGTCGAAGTGTTTGGTATCGAGAACGAGCATCGGATGCGCTTTCAAGAACTCGACGCGCTTGCCTGTCTTGTCCTTACCCGCACTAAACAGATCGGTTTGATCTTCGTCAATGCTGAACAGCGCCTTCCACTCGTTCCACTGCGCCTCGCACACGGCGATGTCTCCATAGAAACCCTCGTCGATGCGCCCAACCGCAATGCAATACTGAGTCTCGGTGACAAACTTGTGCTTCTCCCATAACTTTTTCTGAAAGCCTTCGATCTGGTCGAGGAAGTCGATGATCTGGCCGCCGACCGACCGAATCGCCCGCATCATCTGGAACCAGCCTTCAGTGCGATCTTCGCCAGCCACTTCCATATCACCGAGGTTCAGCACCTCGTTCTTCAGGTAAAAATCGAGTTCGCGGACGAGAAAGCCCTTCAGATCCTTGTGAATGAAGAAGTCCGACGCGTTTCGCCGAGTATATTGGCGCAAGTGGTGTTCGAGGAAGGAGACGGCCTTCCCGTCGTCGTTCCGGCGTTTTTCACCCGTCAAGGCCGCCAGTGCGTCAGATCCCTTATCCAACTGCTTGGGAATTTCCTTCACAGCTTTGGCGATGATAGCCTCTTGAGGATTCTTCTTACAGTAGATGATTTCTTCCTGTTCGGTCAGGAGCTTATATTCAAACGGAATGTATAGTCGCCTAGCCTCCTCGTCCCAAGCAGGTACCTCGGCGGACGGCAGAAAAACTCGCTTGTCGTCTTTGACGTTGTCCTGCACTACATCGGTGATCTTAAGTTTGAAATGCACGGTGATGTCGCGCACTGCAAACGAATAATTACGGAAATACTTGCTGGTCTTGACGTAGTATTGGTCACTGTTGGCCCAGTGGAGATAGACTTCTTCACCGTTGTACGGAATAGCGTAGCGTTGGCGTTTGGAATACCGGCGCTTAGATATGAAGTCGCCGTCTTGGTAGTAGCGGCTAAAGAAGGCGTACAGGTGATTTAAGATCGCCGCTTCGAGGGCATCGCGGCCTTGACCGCCGGCGGATTTAGCCTTCAACTCCAAGTATTCCTTACCGAGCGGCGTGCTGTGATACATCTCTTCCAGATTCCCATCAGCATCGATGGCGGCATCCCCCAAGGTTTCTCCAATCCGCTGACGAACTTCCTGTAATTCTTTCTCGGTCTGTGCCTGCTCGGCTAACGCGCCGCTTTCCAGTTGCTCGGCTACCACTTTCGGCAAATCATTGGTTATGAACCGCTCGATGACCTCCCGCTTGCGGTTCATAATTCGGTATATGCCAAAGTCCAAATCGGCACAGTCGAACTGAAATAACTCGCGCAAAAGCGTCTGGAACTTGGCGAGGGAATTGGTCATACTCATCACCTTTTAAGTCAGGGTTAGTCCATTAGTAAGTCGCCTGAAACGGCGTTAAATTCAGCATATTGTGCTTATATCCAAATGCTACCGAATGGCCTTCACACGTGCAATTGCAAATCGAACACGAGTTCCATATTGGCCCACCACTCGCCCTCTTTGGCTTCGGGCACCTGCTGCTGAAAGGTACGCATCAGCTCGTCCCACTCCTGCGCCTTGGGGTTTTGTTCGACGTAGCGCGGGAAGTCGCGGGCTGGATCGAACTCGTCGGTGGCGGTCATGTACATGAACATCCGCTGGCCCAAGAGAAAGATTTTCATGTCGGTGATGCCGACCTCGCCTAGGCCCTGAAGCGGCTCGGGCCAGGGGTCGGCGTGGTATGCCTTGTACTGGGCGATCAGTTCGGGATCGTCCTTCAACTCAAGGGTTAGGCCAAAGTGTTGCATTGCGGTTCTCCTCAGTTTTCAGCGCGATAGGCTGCGGCTAAAAGTGACACGGGGTGGACGACGGCCACGGCGGCTTGTGCGCGGCGGACGCCGTATTGGAGTTGGATGGCGCAGCCTGTGTTGCCCGTGGCCACTGCGGTCGCGCCGGTCGCGCATACGTGCGCCATTTTGCGGTCGAGTAGCTTCATGGACAGCTCGGGCTGGGTGATGTTGTAGATGCCGGCGCTGCCGCAGCACCAGTCGGCTTCTGCTAGTGGCACGAGCTCAAAATTGGGCACGGCCTGGAGCACCTCTTGCGGGGCTGTTGAAACCCGTTGCCCGTGCTTGAGGTGGCACGACTCGTGGTAGGCGACCTGTTGTGAGGGCATTGCGGCGCGGGACTGGCGCAAGCCGATGTCGGCGAGCCACTCGTGGACGTCCTTTACTTTTGCGCTCCACATAGCGGCTCGCTCCGCGTAGGTGGGATCGTCGGCTAGCAAGCGGTCGTAGTGCTTTCAGTGCAAGCCGCAGCCGCCAGCGTTGACGACGATTGCGTCTAGGTTTTCAGCGTCAAAGGCGTCGATGTTGAGCCGCGCCTGCTGCTGCGCCTGTTCGACTGCGCCGTTGTGCGCGTGCAGCGAACCGCAACAGGCTTGGCCGTCTGGAAGCAGCACTTGGCAGCCGTTGTGCTGCAAGACGCATATGGTATCGGCGTTTACCTCGGCAAAGGATATGTCTTGGACGCAGCCGGCCAATAGCGCGACTCGGTAGCGCGGTGTGGGCGGATTGGACTGCTGCAAACTCTGGCGATACAACTGGTCGGTAAAGCGCGGGGAAATCTGCGGTGCCAGCGGCTCCAGTTCCCCCAAGCCAAAGGGCAACAGCTTGAGGAGGCCGCTGCGGCGCGCCAGTGCTTGCAGGCCGCTGCGCTGGAATGCGCGCAACAAGCGCGCCATTGCCCGCAGGCGCGTCTGTTTGGCAAAGAGCCAGCCGAGGATCCAACGGCGCACAAAATTCCGCACTGGGCCGTCGAGCAGACCTTGCCGCTCCACTTCGGCGCGGGCGTTTTCAAATAGCGCGGCGTAATCCACGCCGGCCGGACACGCGGTCTGACAGGCGAGGCAGCCGAGGCAGAAGTACATCTCTTCGGCAAAGGTTGTACTCGCCTCTAGCTCGCCATCGGCGATGGCCCGCATCATGGCGATCCGCCCCCTCGGCGACGAGCGCTCGCGCAGGGTCGCGTCGTACGTCGGGCAGGTCGGCAGGCACATGCCGCAGTGCATGCACTGCTGGAGGACCGAGTAATCCAAGTCTCGGAGCAAGTTCAGGCCGTCGTCGCTCAATCGAACATGTTCCCTGGGTTTAAGATGCCCTTGGGGTCGAAAGCGGTTTTGACCCGCTTGAGAATTTCCAGCCCCACTGGCCCGAGTTGCCCGGGCAGGTAGGGCTTTTTGGCCAAGCCGACTCCGTGCTCGCCCGTGATGGTCCCGCCCAATTCCACGGCGTGGGCAAAAACCTCGGTCATGGCTTTTTCGACGCGGGCCATTTCCTCGGCGTCGCGCTCGTCGCACAGGAAGGTCGGGTGTAGGTTGCCGTCGCCAAAGTGGCCGAAGGTCCCCACCCGCACTTGGTGCCGCTGACCGACCTCCTGAACGTAGGCGACCATGGCGGCTAGCTCACTGCGCGGCACGGTGATGTCTTCCAGCACGACCGTCGGTGCCAGTCGCGCCAGCGCGCTAAAGGCCGTGCGCCGGGCCGCGGCGAGTTGCTGGGCCTCTGCGTCTGAGGCGGCTAATCGCACCGAGCGAGCGCCGCCCTCGCGGGCAATGGCCTCGATTTGGGCGGCCTGCTCGGCGACCTGTGCTGGGTGCCCATCTACTTCCATTAGCAGCACGGCCTCGCAATCCGTTGGCAGGCCAATGTTGGCGTGGGCCTCTACGCACTCGATGGTAGTGCGGTCGAGGAATTCGAGGGTGCAGGGGATGATTTTTTGCGCGATAATCGCCGAGACCGTGGCCGCGGCCTGCGTCATCTCGTCGTAGAGGCCGAGCAAGGTTTTTTTGCTCGCGGGTGCCGGGACTAGTTTCAGCGCGATCTTGGTAATGACGCCGAGCATCCCCTCGGAGCCGATGAAGAGGTCCTTGAGCGTGAATCCGGCTACGTCTTTGACGCATTTGTTGCCAGTTTCTAAAACCTGCCCGTCGGCTAAGACCACTTCCAGCCCCATCACGTAGTCGCGCGTCACTCCGTACTTTAACCCGCGCAGTCCCCCGGAATTGTTGGCCACGTTGCCGCCGATAGTCGAGATCTTGATCGAGCCAGGATCTGGGGGATAAAATAGGCCAGCGGATTGGGCCGCATCGGCGATTTGCTGGGTGAGGACTCCCGGCTGGACGACTATGACTAGGTTGGCCGCATCCAGCTCTAGGATCTGGTTGAGCCGGACCAAGCAAAGCGCGACCCCCCCTTGCGAGGGCACCGACCCTCCGGCCAATCCAGTGCCCGAGCCGCGCGGTACCACGGGTACCCCGCGCTGGTTGCACAGGGCCAAAAGTTGGGAGACCTCCTCCCGGCTCTCCGGCAGGGCCACGCAAGCGGGGCGCTGGTGTAGCAGGGCGGTTCCGTCGAAGGCATAGACGCTGCAATCCTCGGCGGAAGTCAAAAGCTGATCCTCGCGCAAGAAGGTGCCGAGATCACTTATCAGGGCGGCGTGATCCATTGCGGTGCGCCCTTTTACACACTTGGATACCGCAGTCGCTGCAACTCGTCGGGCAGGTGCTCGGTGCGGTTGAGATATCTGATAACCGTGGTGCCGCCGGGCGCGAGCGCGACGCGGGTAATCGCCGTGTTCTCGTGCTCGTAATAGGAGCCGTTGTCCCGTGCTTGGTTGCCCAAGGCCGAAAGCAACAGGCTCATAAAGCCGCCGTGGGTCACGAAGCCGATGCGCGTCTTTTCCTCCGCCCGCGCTCGCAAGTCTGCGGCTACGCCGATAGCACGGTGCTGGGCCTGCTGATCCGTTTCCTTGCCCGCGTCCCACCATCCGTCTTCGCCGACTTCCGCCGATGGGATGCTAGTGGGAAAACGCGCGGCAATTTCCGCTCGCGTCAGGCCGGGATAACCAACGGTTCCCCGCTCGCCGCCGTGGTCGAGGAAAATGCCGCCCATCTCGTGAATAGCTACCCAGATCTCCGATCTATATCCCATTGCCTGTTCGATCGCTTGCGCCGTGTGTAGGGTGCGGATCATTGGACTGCAATAAAGCTGATCAAAAAAGGGGCGATCCTCTGCGCGTTCGGTCGGGGCGAGATGCAACCCCTCCGCTAGATACGCAGCTACCCGTTCGGCCTGTACTCGGCCTTTAGCGGTCAATTCGGGGTCGGCGACGCGCTGGCTAATATCGGTCAGCGCATTGTTGGCAGACTCGCCGTGACGAATCAGAAATAGGTCCATAGCATCCTCAAAAGTAATATGGTTGTCGATCAGTGCGTTGTTGGTGGACTCGCCATGGCGGATCAGAAACAGGTCCATGGCATTCTTGACAGTAGTATGGATAGTGGTTAGTGGTTAATGCCCACCTACTACCGACCGAGCCACCAACGTTATGGATATTAAAGTAATTCAAGGAGCTATTCAAAAACAGGACGCGGATGTCCTCGTGGTCAATCTCTTTGCCGGAGCGCGCCCCGGCGGGGCTACGGGTGCGGTTGACCAAGCTATAGACGGCCAAATCTCAGCGGCGATTGACCTCGGCGACTTCGAGGGCAAGGCCGGCCAGACCTTGCTGCTTTACACGCACGGTCAGATTCCAGCGCCGCGCGTCCTCGTCGTTGGTTTGGGCGAGCAGGAGGGCTTTGACCTCGAACGGGCGCGCCGCACCGCTGGTACGGCCATTGGCACTCTCGGCGGCTTGGGTGCCAAGAGTGCGGCCACTATCCTGCACGGTGCTGGCGCGGGCGGCCTATCGGTCGAGTCGGCCGCGCAAGCTGTGGCCGAAGCCTCGCTGTTGGCAGCCTATTGCTTTGACGAGTACCGCTCGCGCCCTCAATCGCAGTCGCTGGCCAAGCTGCACATCGTAGAATTTGACTCGACTAAGCTCACAGAGGCGCGGCGCGGTGTTCGCCGAGGCTGCGCGCTCGGCGAGGCCACCTGTCTCGCTCGCGACTTGGTCAATCACCTAGGAGGCGAAGTGACGCCGGCCTACCTAGCACGCACGGCCCGCCGCCTCGCCAAAACCCACGATCTGCGCTGCCGGGTCTTCAGCGCAAAAGGCTTGGCCGAGCTAGGCATGGGTGCTCTGGTGGCCGTTGGCCAGGGTAGTGCCAATAAGCCGCGTTTTATCGCCCTTGAACACGGCCCTCGCCGAGGGAAACCACTGGTGTTTGTCGGCAAGGGCATCACCTTCGATAGCGGTGGCCTCTCTCTCAAGAGCGTCGATGGCATCCGCACGATGAAGACCGATATGTCCGGTGCCGCTGCCGTCTTGGGCGCGATGCAGGCGGTGGCCGCGCTTGGTCTCAAGCGGCGGGTTGTCGGCCTGATTGCCGCGGCCGAGAACATGCCCTCTAGCACCGCCTTCCGTCCCGACGATGTGCTGCGCACCCTCGCGGGTAAGACTATCGAAATCGTCAGCACAGATGCCGAAGGCCGCCTCGTTTTAGCCGATGCACTCGCCTACGCCACCCGGTACGAGCCAGCCGCGGTCGTCGATCTGGCGACTCTCACCGGCGCTTGTGTAACCGCGCTGGGGCACCACGCTTCGGGCCTGTTTGCCAACGACGACGACTTGGCGGATCGACTGATCGACGCCGGGGAGCAGACTGGCGAGCGGCTCTGGCGTCTGCCGCTGTGGCCCGAGTATCGCGAGCAGATCGACAGCGACATCGCCGACATGAAAAACTCAGGTGGTCGGCCAGCGGGTGCCAGCACGGCTGCGGCGCTGTTGGCCGAATTCGCCGACTACTCCTGGGCGCACCTCGACATTGCCGGCACTGCTTGGTGCACAAAGGCCAGCCCCTACGTGCCGCGAGGTGGCGTCGGCATCGGCGTGCGCCTGTTGACTCAACTTGCCCTCGATTGGAGCTCATCATGACTATTCGCACGATCCACGTAGGGGCTGGTGGCCGCGGCCGCTGGCCCCTGAATCGCTTCCGCGACCGCACCGACTTTGAGGCCGTCGCCCTAGTCGATGTTAGCGAAGAGAACCTCGCCACGGCGCGGGAGACTACCGGCCTAGGCGAAGAGGCATGTTTTTCTACGCCCGCCGCCGCCCTGCAAGCCGTTGACGCGGACGCTGTGGTGGTCATTACGCCGCCCGACCTGCACGCTGGTCAGTGCTTGGAGGCGGTCCGCGCTGGCAAGCACGTGCTGGTGGAAAAGCCTTTCACCAAAGACCTTGACCAAGCGCGGCAAATCGTCGCCGAGGTGTCCGAGCGCGGCCTCAAGGTTGCAGTCACT
>JAJEEZ010000286.1:0-4899 GCA_022820705.1 Candidatus Latescibacterota bacterium
TTTCGCAATCGGCATATTGGCTTCGTATTCCAATTTCACTACCTACTCCCGGAATTCACCGCGTTGGAAAACGTCTTACTGCCGGCGCGGGTCGCTGGCGTCGATCGTCGCAAGGAGGCTCTTGAGTTGATGGATTCCGTCGGACTAGTGGACCGCTTGTACCACCGGCCTGGAGCTCTGTCGGGCGGCGAGTGCCAGCGGGTGGCCATGGTGCGAGCGCTGGTCAACGAGCCATTGGTCGTGCTGGCCGACGAGCCGTCGGGCAATCTCGACGAGGCGGCCAGCGAGTCTCTGCACCAACTACTCGCCGGGTTGGCCCGAGAGCGCGGACAGGCTTTTGTGGTGATGACCCACGACCGCAAATTGGCCCAGAGCATGGATCGCCGGGGGCGCATAGAAGCGGGTGTGTTGCAGATGGAAGACGATGCGACATGAAAAAATGCGGAGTGTGCGCCAAGCGCGAGGCCGTAGTGGCCTTTACCCATATTGTTGACGACGTAAAACAGACGCTTTTACTCTGCCATCAATGTGCTAGTGAAAAAAACATCAAGGTGCAGGTAGCCCCAGCTGCACAGGCCAAAGAAGCGCCTGTGCTGGTGAAGGAAATTAAAATAGAGCTGGCCAAGTTGGCCGAGGCCGAAGGCGACGGGGAGGTGCGCTGTCAGACTTGCGCGATGAGCTACGAGGAATTTAAGAAGATAGGTCGCCTCGGTTGTCCCCATTGTTACGATGCCTTTGCCTCACAGCTAGAACGACTGCTCAAACGCATCCACGGCGACAACAGGCATCGGGGCAAAGGGCCGCTGGAAGCAGCACAAAGTACTGGCGCGGCCGACGAGTTGGAGCGATTGCGCGAAGAGCTGGCCCAAGCGGTAGCGGAAGAGGCCTTTGAAGAGGCCGCTCAACTCAGGGACCGCATCCGCGTCCTCGAAGGAAAATAGCCGTGAATATTGAGGATCTCGTTTACAATGCGGCTAGTTGGCTCAGCGGAGAAGGGGATGCCGACGGCATGGTCGTTAGTTGTCGCGCCCGCTTGGCCCGCAATTTTGCAGGGTGGGCCTTTGCGCCGCAGGCCACACTCGAAGACCAAAAAAAAATCATTGAACAGGTCCTAAGTGCCGCCCAAAAGTGCCGCCCTATGTGCGATGCGGCCTTTTTCCACATGAACGCCCTACAGGCCAACCAGCGCCAGTTGCTGGTGGAACGCCACCTGATTAGTCCGGCTCTGGCCAAAAGCAAGGGCCAGCGCGGCGTGCTCTTTAATGCAGATGAGTCGCTTAGCGTGATGATTAACGAGGAGGATCACCTCCGCTTGCAGGCCATCCTCCCGGGTTTGCAAACGCACGCAGCATGGCAGCGGGTTGATGCGCTCGACGATGCGCTCAGGAGCGAGTTGGACTGGGCGCAGTCGGAGCGCTGGGGCTTCTTGACGGCCTGCCCGACCAATACGGGGACGGGCTTGCGGATATCGGTGCTCATTCATTTGCCGGCCTTGGTCCTGACCGAGGATATGGAACGGGTGATGCGCGGGTTGACTAGCATGGCTTTCGCAGTGCGCGGGTTTTATGGAGAAGGTACCAATGTGGTCGGCAACCTATTTCAGATATCCAACCAAGCCACCTTGGGCGTAACTGAAGAGGAGATCGTCGAGAAGCTCTCGGAGATAACCCAACAGATTATGAGCCATGAAAAAGAGGCGCAGGCCACCTTGCTGGCCGACGCATCGGCCCAAGTGGAGGACAAGGTTTGGCGGGCGTATGGGATTTTGCAACACGCGCGGGTGTTGAGTGGGCAGGATTTTATGAACTTGTTATCGGCCGTGCGTTTAGGATGTAGTTTGGGGCTTATTGACGGCTTGCCCCTCGGCTTTATCAACGAGTTAATGATCGTTACTCAGCCCTCGCATTTGCAAGCCGAAGCCAGAGCGGATCTCTCGTCGGCAGACCGCGATGTGCGCCGCGCCGAACTAGTGAGACGGCGCTGGGCCGAACAGAGGGGGTTATCTTGACAACAATCGGCCCATTTGGTAGGTTCAAAATCGAGCTTTATCCAGCAAAGTTTGCCATGCTCGATATTCAATTCGCGCTCTCCGAATTGTCGAGAATCAAGTTTCCTTATGACATAGACCATAGGCGGATTGTGGAGGACGACTAGATGAATAACATGTTCACCGAAAACGTAAAACAGGTAATGAAGCTAGCGCGAGAGGAGTCGGCGCGCCTAGGGCACAATTACATCGGCACCGAGCATTTGCTGTTGGGCATTATCAAGGACGGCAAGGGCAAGGCCGTGGCCGTGTTGACGAACTTGGGGTTGAGTTTGGAGACGGTCAAACAGTCGGTGGAAGACTACGTGACGACCTCGGGCGGCACCATGACCATTGGCGAGGTGCCCTATACCCCCCGCGCTAAACAGATCCTCGAGGTGGCAGCCAACGAGGCCAAGGAGATGAAGACGCAGTTCATCGATGTCGAACACTTGCTCTTGGCGCTGCTCAAGGACAAGGAGGGGGTTGCCGCGCAGATTCTGGCCGCCTTTGGCGTCGATTACAAAACGGCCCTAGAAGAAACCTTGGCCGTGCTCGAAGGCAAGACGACTGGGCGCAAGGAAAAGGGCAAGAAGAGCAAGACACCCTTTCTCGATCACTTTGGCCGCGACCTGACTCAGTTGGCGCGCGAGGGCAAGCTAGACCCAGTGATCGGTCGCCAGAAGGAGATTGAGCGCGTCACGCAAGTGCTCAGCCGCCGCAAGAAGAACAATCCCATCCTCATCGGCGACCCAGGCGTCGGCAAGACGGCTATTGTCGAAGGGCTAGCCCAGCGCATCATTGAAAAGCGCGTACCGCAAATTCTCCTCGACAAGCGCTTGGTCACCCTCGACATGGGCGGCGTGGTCGCTGGCACCAAATACCGGGGCCAGTTTGAAGAGCGTATCAAGGCAGTGATGAACGAACTGCAGCAAAATTCCGAAGTCATCATTTTCATCGACGAGTTGCACACCATTGTCGGGGCCGGCAGTGCCGAGGGCACGTTGGATGCTTCTAATATGTTCAAGCCCGCTTTGGCGCGCGGCGAGTTGCAGTGCATCGGGGCGACCACTCTCGACGAGTACCGCAAACACATCGAAAAGGATGGGGCCCTTGAGCGGCGTTTTCAGAGTATCATGGTTGATCCACCCTCGGTCGAGGACACCATTGAGATCGTCAAGGGGCTGCGCTCCAGCTACGAGAGCCACCATCACGTGGAGTTTGCCGACGATGTCGTTGCCTATGCGGTGCGCCAGTCCGATCGCTATATAAGCGATCGCTACTTGCCCGACAAGGCCATTGATGTGATTGACGAGACGGGTTCGCGCGTGCATCTGGCGCGGCTCAGTCCGCCGGAAGAGATCGGCCGCATTGAGGCCGAGATACAGGAAATCAATCGCCAAAAAAACGAAGCGTCCGAGCGCCAAGACTTTGAGGACGCCGCCGTGCTGCGCGACAAGGCGCTCCAGTTGAATGAACAGCTACAAAACAAACGCCAAGCGTGGGAGGAAGCGGTCCGCGACGAAGTGGTCGAAGTGACCACAGACGACATCGCCGAGGTTATCGCCGGTATGACCGGCATCCCGATCTCGCGGCTGGCCAAGACCGAAACCGAGCGCCTGCTGGCCATGGAAGACGCGCTTACAAAGAACATCGTCGGTCAGCAACAGGCGGTCACCGCGATTGCGCGGGCCATCCGCCGCAGTCGCGCGGGCCTCCAGGATCCCAAGCGGCCCATCGGCTCGTTTATCTTTCTCGGCCCGACAGGCGTGGGCAAGACCGAGTTGGCCAAGCGGCTAGCCGAATTCCTCTTCGACGACGCCGATGCGTTAATTTCGGTCGATATGTCTGAGTACATGGAGAAATTCGCAGTGTCGCGCCTGATTGGCGCACCTCCGGGCTACGTGGGGTTTGACGAGGGGGGGCAGCTTACCGAGCGAGTCCGCCGCCGTCCCTATTCAGTGGTTTTGCTAGACGAGGTCGAGAAAGCCCATCCCGATGTTTTCAACATCTTGTTGCAGATTCTCGACGAGGGACGGCTCACCGACAGCACGGGCCGCAAAGTAGATTTTTGCAACACCGTGCTGATTATGACCTCTAACGCGGGTAGTCGGGATGTGGGCACAGGGGGTGTATTGGGCTTCCAAAAGTCCGATTCCGAATCGATGTACGCGCTGATGGAGGGCAAAATCAACGACGCCTTGAAAAAGACCTTCAATCCCGAATTTCTCAATCGCGTTGACGACACCATCATTTTCCACGCGCTCGACAAAGAGCACATTGCGGCTATCATAGATATTCGCTTGGAGGAATTCAAAGCGCGTTTGGCACCGCAAGATATCCAAGTGCGAGTTACTCCTGGAGCCAAAACGTTGCTCGCCGACAAGGGCTTTGATCAGGCGTATGGCGCGCGCTATTTGGAGCGGACCATCCAGAAGATGCTCGAAGATCCGCTGGCCGAGGAGATTCTCCAGGGCCGCTTTGGCGAGGGCAGTCGTATCCGCGTCACTAAAAAGGGCGAGGAACTAGTGTTCGACGAGGAGCGTCGAGAAGGGGCGGGCGAAGAAGTAAAGAAGAAGCGCGCGACCACGAGTTGATATGAAAAATTTTCGCACCATACTTTTTGCTGTCGTCTCTGTGGGGCTGCTGGGGAGCGCGGTCGAGGCCCAAAAGGTCGTCTCGATCGAGGTGCAGGGTAAGCTGCGCAAGGTGGCCAAGTCGCTGATCCTGACCACAGTGGGCTTGGAGCCTGGAATTGAGCTATCGCAAGAGAACGTGCAGCAGGCAGTGCGCGACCTTCAAGGACTCAACGTCTTTGAGGATATCCAGATATGGGGCGACCCCGTTCCCGAGGGAATCAACCTGATCATTAT
>JAJEEZ010000022.1:0-6529 GCA_022820705.1 Candidatus Latescibacterota bacterium
CAGGTGGCCGAGGCGCTTGGTGCCCACGCCGAGCGCGTTGAAGCGCCCCCGGACTTGGCACCGGCCATCCAACGCGCCCTCGCGGCCAACGGCGAAGGCCGAGCCGCTCTGTTGGAGGTGATGACCAAAGCGGAAGAAAACGTCGCTAAATTTTGGTGAGGATATTATGGTTTTTTTTGCTGGCTTGCTGTTCTTTTTTTCCGGTGCCGCGGCTCTGGCGTACGAGGTGGTGTGGGTGAAGCTCCTCACCCTCCAGTTCGGCAGTGCGGCGTGGTCCATTTCAACTGTAGTAGCTAGCTTCATGGCGGGTCTGGGGGCGGGGGGTGCTTGGGCTGGCCGGCGCGCCGATCGCATCCGCAGGCCCCTGAGGGCCTATGCCCTCCTAGAGCTGGGCATCGCCCTCTTCGGCGTGGTCTCGGTGCCTCTGCTGCGGAACATGGCAGGCATCCTCGATCCCCTGTACCACCTCACCGACGGGTACTTCGCTCTCTTCGTGCTGCTGCAGTTTTTCCTCTCCTTCGCTATGATGGCGGTGCCGACCTTCCTCATGGGTGCCTCCCTGCCCCTGCTCATCGTGGCGGTTACAGAGGAAGCGGCCTTCCGCCGAAGCGTGGCCCTTTTCTACGGAATCAACACCCTTGGGGCGGCGGTCGGCACCCTCGTGGCGGGACTCGTCCTGATGCCCGTTCTCGGGATTTCCGACACGGTTTGGGTCGCTGTTGCCGCGGGCGTCCTAGTGGCTGTCGGGGGCTACCTCCTCGATCTCCGCATGGCCCCCCGGGATGCGGTCGAGGAGCCTCTAGCATCAACCAGCGGCACCCAGACCCCCCGACTGCTGCTGGCCGCGGTGGCCATGGCTGGGTGCTTGGGGCTCTTCTACCAGATTGCTTGGACGCGCCTGCTCATCCCGGTGGTGGGATCGTCCGTTTATGCGTTTACCATCATCCTCACGACGGTCCTCCTCGGCATCGGTGTCGGCTCCCTGCTGGCCGCCGTCCCCTCCTTCCGGGAGAGCTCCTGCTGGCGGGCGGTGGCCGTCGCGCTGGGGGTGGGCTCGTGCTCGGTCTTGGCAGGGCTCTTCGCCGTGAATGAATTGCCGGCGATGTTCACGGCTATGGCCGAGGGCACGGGCGACCGCACTTGGCTTCTCTTCCTCTCCCAGGGCACCTTGGCGGCTTCCATCGTCCTCGTTCCCGCCTGCGCCATGGGGGCCGCCTTGCCCTTGGGCATCGCCGCTTGGCGGAACGAGGTGGGATCGAGGGGTTGGGCGGTTGGAGGCATGTACGCCGCCAACACCATCGGAGCCATTGTCGGCTCCGTATTGGCGGGCTTTGCGTTTCTGCCGTGGCTTGGAGCGACGGGATTAATTCGCCTCGGTGCCACCCTCGGTATGGTGGTCACTGTCGTCCTTTTTCTGTTGGACCGCACAAACTCGCAACGACAGCGGCTCGGCTGGGCGGGCCTCTTCGCCGCGATACTTGCAGCATTTGTCTTCACGCTGCCCCAAACCGATATAAAAAACCTTCAGCGGGGCGTTTTCCGAAGGCTCCAAGCGAGTGAGGAGCGCTCGCCGATAGGAAGTTTCTTGCTCTACGCACGGGAGGGGACTAACGCTACAGTTACCGTGTTCCGCACACCCAACTCCACTGTGCTCAAGGTCAACGGCAAGGCGGATGCCTCGACTGGTGGGGACATGGACTCGCAGTATCTGCTCGGGCACCTGCCGATGTTCCTCCATCCAAGGCCGCAGGATATCTGCATCATCGGCTACGGCAGTGGTGCCACAGTGTACGCAACCGCAACGCACCCGAATGTGAAGGTAGTCGATGTGGTCGAGATCGAGCAGGCGGTACTCGATGCTTCCGAGTACTTTGACTCGATCAACCACGATATCCTCGACGACTCGCGGGTGAGACTATACACGGAAGATGGGCGCAATTTTCTGCGCCACCAGAAGAAGACATACGACGTCATCCTCTCTCAACCTTCCAACCCCTGGATAGCAGGTGTTAGTTCCCTATTTACGACAGAGTATTACCAGGCCGCGTCGGCGCGGCTCGAGCCAGATGGTCTCTTTTGTCAGTGGATGCAGGCCTATGAGACCTCTTCGGAAACGGTGCGCGTCGTGCTCCACACCTTGGCATCGGAGTTTCCCTACGTGGCGGTGTTCAAGGTCAACGATGACCTCATCTGCGTTGCTTCCCACGCCCCCATTGTCGGAGCTACACGGCGCTACGCGGAGCACTTCTCATTGCCGAAGGTGCGCAACTCACTCCAGCGAATCCAGATCGAGACCCCATTCGACCTGTTCGCAGGTGCGTTTTTGCGATTTCCCGAAAACGCAGACTCATTTGAGTCGCCGATCAAGAACACGGACGACAACCTCTGGCTGGAGTATCGGGCTCCCATCGAGATGTACCAAGGGACGCAAGAGAGCGTCGCGTCCATATTAAGCACCGATTACCTGCGAATGCTCCAACATCTGTTTCCCGAGCTAGCCCTCAGGGACATCGTTCTTGGGACCGCCCAAAGCATTGCAACCAGACATTCTAATTTGTGGTATGTCATCCCCGCTTGGCAGGAGATGTTTGCCGAGGATGAATCGTTGGCCTTGCGGCTTGCGGAACTGTCCGCCCTGGCCGATTCGAGAAATCGCGCGCTCGAAAGCAACAAAGACCGAGAAAAAGCGGCGTTGCGCTTGATTCAAGAGCAGCGGTACGCCGAAGCGATTCCCGTCTTTGAGGCCGTGCTCGCCGCTGAGTCGGCAAGCGTTTCCGCCCATCGCATGCTCGCTTGGGCCCTGTCGCATACCGGCGACAACAGAAGGGCGTGGCGACACTACGTAAAGGCCGTTCAGTACAATCCCGATGATTTTGAGTCGTACACTAATATGGCGGCCATTGCGCTTTCAAATGGCCTCGCCGAGGGAACCGAACTGTTGGATCGCGCACTCGCAGCCAATCCACACCATTTTACCGCTTGGCGCGTCTATGTCGAGTACTTGGTGGATCAAAAGCAATACGATCAGGCTCGGGAACTGCTCCGCAGGGCCGAACAATCAATCGAGGAAGAAAAACTGGAAGCTCTAGAAAGTATGATTCCCGGATGATGCTTTTTTGCGAGGTCATGCTGACAAACCCTCGCACTACCTTCTCTCACAGGAGCAACGCATGAGCCAATACAAAGCCGTTCTCATCGGCTGTAGCCGCATGGGCGCTTTTATCGACAACGAGGTTCCGGCCGATATGCGCCCGTACTCCCACGCCGCTGGATACGAGGCTTGTGAGCGCACGGACCTCGTCGCCTGCTCGGATTTGCGCCCCGAGGTGATGGAAAGGGTCGGCGCGCGCTACGGCATTCCCGCGGACAAGCAGTACACTGACTATCGAGAGATGCTCGCCCGCGAAAAGCCGGACATCGTCAGCGTGGCCACTCAGCCTGAGCACCGCGCTGAGATCGTCATTGCGGCGACCGAAGCGGGTGCCCGTGCGATCTACGCGGAAAAGGCGTTCTCGGCCTCGCTGGAGGAAGCCGACCGCATGGTCGAAGCCTGCCAGCGCCACAACGCGGTGCTCAACATGGGCACCAATCGCCGCTTCTACCCCGGCTACGACCAGATGAAGGTCGTCATTGACTCCGGGGAAATCGGCGCGTTGCAAACCCTCATCATCCACCAGACCAGTACGCTCTTCAACGGCGCCAGCCACAGCTTTGACCTGCTCCAGCGCCTCAACTCCGACGCCCCGGCCGCTTGGGTGCAGGCGCATTTGCCCAATGGCGACGAGATTATCGACGGCGATATCCTGCGCGAGGATCCGGTCGGGCACGGCATGATCCAGTTCGCCAACGGGGTTACTGCGTACGCGCTCAATTCGGGTCGGGGATTGGAAGTGGAGGCCGTCTGCGAAAGAGGCGTGGTGACGGCGCTGGGCAATGATAAGGAGTGGCAGCTACGGGCACCGGTAGCGCGCGATCACCGGGGCCGCAATAAATTGGGCTTGGTGGAGTTCCCTACTTTCGAGCACCGGGCTTCGACGCTTTGCTTGATTGAGGATTTGGTCCGCTCACTCGATACGGGCGAGCCGCCGCGCGGCGGTGCGGAACTGGCGCGGGCTAATACCGAGCTGATTTTCGCGTTTGTCGAGTCGCACCAGCGCGGCGGTGCTCGCGTAGAGTTGCCGCTTGAGGAGAGCGTTTATCGGCTAGAGCGGGATCGCGGGCCGAGGCAGCCGAAGTACGAGGCGGACGCTTAAGTCCTCAGGGCATGGCCGTCGGTTATGCCGCAGCCTTTGAACAAGGTTCGCTGCACGGCGCGGTCGTGTGCAAGGGCAAAATCCGGCGTCTTTTCGCCGCGAATGCACGCGGCTAGCTCTCGCAACAAGCTCGGCGGGGCTGGCCCCGGATCAAGCTCTACGTCCTGCCACTCGCCGGCTTGGTATCCTTCGGCCTCCTGAGCCAAGAAGACGCGCAGCTTGTTTGAGCCGAGTGGTTCGTGCAGCAGGGTCCCTTGAGTTCCGTGGACCTCGATCCGTCGGTCCATGCCGATCTGCATGGCGGTCGTATCCACGATGCCGATTCCATCGCGACACTCGTGGACGACTACCGCGTTATCGACTTCAGCCCGCTCTCCGTAGTGCTTGCCCAACACGCCCTGGACGGCCACTGGCTCGCCCATCATCGCCACCATTAAATCCACCAAGTGCCCGGCCATCTCGAAGTAAACGCCGCCGTAATAGGCGGTGAACTCCCCGTATAGCTGCTTGTGCCAGTTGATCGGCTTGGGTATGTGGCCGCGATACATAAAGACCTGCACTAGAGAGCCCGACCCTACCAAGCGCAGCATCTCGGTCACTGCCGGATTGTAGCGCCACATGTAGGCCATTTGTAGCATCAACCCTTCATTGTCGGAGAACTTGTGGAGCCGTTCCAATTGGGCCAGATCGACGCCGGCTGGCTTTTCCAACAACACGTGCTTGCCAGCGGCGAGCGCTTGTTCGGCGTAGTCGAGGTTTTGATATACGTGTCCTTCCACGACTACGGCCTCTGCTTGGCTATTTAACACGTCTTCGACGGAGTCAAAGACCGGAACGTCCAGGCCGTATTCTGTCCACCGCTCCAGATTCTGCTGAATTACTGCGGGGTCGGCATCGTACATCCCCACTAGCTCCACCTCGCCCGGCCTTGTTGCCGCTTCCCGCACGTGCATGGTCGCGTGACTGTGCCAAGCGCCTAGGAATGCAAACTTCAACATGTATTTGTTTCTCCTTACCAAGTAGTTACAAATTCGTCCACGCCAAAGCCTTCGGGCATTTCGCTGTTGAAGGTGCGTAGCGGCCGGGATTCAAAGTTCGGTGAGTCGGCTGCGGGCCGGAGGTCCGCGTACAGGTCGCTGTAGTGCTGGTGGACGCGGGCCTCGTCTTGCTGCAATCGCTCGTTGAGCGCAGCCAAGCGGCTTTGCAGGAGCTTGGCTTCGGTAGCGGTAAAGCGCCGCGCCATGTCCTCGGCGTAGTACGCGGGCGGCGATCCGTCGATCAGCGGCTTGCGCTCTTGCACGGACATCTGGGCGATCTCTGGCCGGTGCAGGAAGACGACCTTGTTGGCGATCCGGCACATCAGCACCACGCTCACCATGCGACCGAACTCGCCCGGATGCAGCTCGGCCAAGCAAGTGCGGAATTTTGGCTCGTCGTGGACAATTAGGGCGCGGAAGGTCGCCTCAATCTGGTCCCGCTCTTGATCGTAGCATTGGGTCCAGTGGGCAAACTGGGCCTCGGCCTCGGGCGAGAGGTATTGCCGGAAGCCGTCGGCGTGATACCAGTCGAGATGGTGGTGATACGAGAAAATATGGCCACCGAAGGAGCGATAGCCGAGGTGGATGGTGCGGCGCATTCGGCTGGTGTACTTGCTGCCCCAGTGCATCATCAGGTTGGGATAGACGATGCCGTCGCCGGGCTGTAGCTCGACGGGGATGCCGCCTTTTAGCGGCACTTTGGGATCGAGCATGAGCTGCTGCCGCTGCGCTTGGTTGGTCGGCTGTTTGTGGCTTTCGGGGAGGATCCAGAATACGTCGTCTTCGTAGAGGGCGATGTTCCACTGCACGTATCCGGGAGCGTTGGCCATTAGATCCGCTTGCATGCCGCTGAGCGGTGCCTGCTCAGCCGAGCTGGCGTCGCGGTGCCAGTCCGTGTACCCGTAATCGATCAGCCCGCTACACAGCGCGCCAAAGGCAGTGAGGGCCGTCACCGGAGCCTGCATGAGCTGGGCGCTGACGCCCAAGGTGGTCTCGCCGAGGCAAAAGTCGATGACATCGGCGGTCTCGGCGTCAATAGAATTTATGTTCAGTCGCGGATGGATTTTTTCGTACCAAGCACCGCCGAGCGGATCGCCGGGTTGGCGCGCGGCCGCTGAGCGTGCCTTTTCCCGATCTACCATACACTCGATGGCGAGCCGCATCGCGTCCAACCGCTCGGGTGGCACGACGTTGTGCAAGATCAGAAAGCCTTGGCGGCGGAATTTTTGCAGATCGATG
>JAJEEZ010000405.1:0-7225 GCA_022820705.1 Candidatus Latescibacterota bacterium
GCGGATATAGTCCGGGTAGCGGTCGAGACCGGTCGCCGCTTGGACGACCGTGGTGTGCGGATGCAGCGCGCGCCACAGGCCCCACGTCGTCTCGACCACGGGCAAGAGCTGGAGGCGCTGCCCTTTGTGCGCACCGCTGATGCCGACGTAGATCATCTGCGGGTATAGGGTTTTCTCGTCGCGGCGGTCGTACAGCACCAAGTTGCTGTTGAGCACCATGCCAGAAACACCCAATTCAATCTGTCCCGAGTCCGGGGCCGTCGCGTCAAACACTAGCCCAGTGCTGGTCAGCGGGCAAAACGTGACGCTGATGTACTGGCCGCCTAGCTGATCGTTGATGACTTCGTGCTTCCAGCCGAGGCGATGCGGATAGGCCCGCGCTGCGCCGTTTGCAACCACGCCGAGGATTAGGTCCGAATCCGCGAGATAGTGCGCGTCTTCCGGCGCAACGGCCTGGGGATTGGTCATGGCCGGGATACCGTCGCGGGGCACTCCGCCCGAGCGCAGGTGATGGGTCAGCTCGTCGAGGCGGTCGTAGATATCGGCGCGGAGCGGAACGGCGATGAGAAGGATAAGCAGGATGCGGGCCATGGCGTCGAGCACTGGGCAAGCGATACGGGAGGCTCAATTATACAAGCGAGCCGTTGAATGTCAAACTTGCGGATGGCTGCGGACCGCAAGAAGTTACGCTACCTGTAAATTCACTGAGGAGATTGCCATTGTGCCCCAAGCCTCCATTCCCTACGAGCGAGTGCCGTGAACGCCCGCCAGACAGTCGAGGCCTACTTCGCCGCGTTGACAACCGGCGATGCCGACCGGCTCATTGACCTCATCTCTCCAGCCGATCACTTTGTCAAGATCGGTACGGAACCGGGGGAATACGTCGAGGGCGGTGGACGCGCTGCCCAGTACTACCACCACCACGTCGCCAGTACCCAAGATTTCACCATCGACATAGAGCACCTCGACGTGCAGGAGCGCGATTCGGTGGCTTGGTTCTACACCCGGCAGCAGTGGCGGCTCAAATGGCAGGGCCAGCACGAGGAACTGGCCTTGCGTTTGACGGGCGTACTCGAGCGGGAAGCGGGCAAATGGAAGTTTGCGCAGATCCACGCTTCCATCGGAGTAGCCTAGCGCGAGGAATTATTTGTTGTTAGACTCCTTTTGCGCGTCCTATATTGGATCATTGGCCTAGCTCAACCGGATAAATCCCATGCGCAATGCCATCCTCGTCAGTGCCCTGCTGCTCGCCACGCCCCTCGCTGGCGACCAACTACGCATCGCCACCTCCAACGACTGGCGCCAATGGCAACTGCCCGGCGACGCCGTCGAAGTCGCGCGTGGTACGCTCAAACCCTCCTTTGTCCGCCGCAACATCAACGCCGTGGCCAACGCCTTAGACTTTGCCAGCGGCGGCATCCGCAAAGTGGGCTCCAATCCCGGCGACGCCCGCCATTTCATCGACGGCGACCGGACGACCTACTGGGCTCCCGATCCAAACGCCCGCGTCGAGGATTGGTGGATTGAAGTCGATCTGGGGCGCGTGGTCTCGGCGCGCAAAATCCAACTCCACTTCGCCGCCGACAGTACCCCGCTGGAGTTTTTCAAGATCCTTACCTCCGATGGCGAGCCTTTCTTCAGCAATGCCAATTCCATTCTTCCCGGCACGCTGCGTTACAACAAGCGCTGGCGCTACAGCTTTAACGAAGCCCACATCATCGAGATTGACTATGAGCTTAAGCCGCTCAAGAATATCCGCATCGAAGCCGACCTGCCCACGGAGAATATCCGCCTGAGCGAGGTGGTGGTCGAAAGCATCGGCGACAACCTTTCGCTGGGGATATGGGGCCGGGGCGGCAGCGTTGAAATCATCTCTGAGGCCACCTCTAAGTTGGGTCGCACCCTCATCGAGTCGAAGGGGATCAGCAATACCCTCGTCGATGGCGATATCACCACCTATTGGGGTACGGTGCATCGCGGCGGTTCGGGTACTCAGCCCGAACAGCAGATCGGACAGTTCGAAATAGACCTAGGCGCGCTGTATTGGGTGGATCGGGTGCGGATGCTCGGCGATGACAGCGGCGTAGCCCCGGGCAAAGGCTCGGGTCGCCACCGGGCTGGCGTCTTCAATTATCTGTGGTATCAGTTTTTTGTTTCCGACGGCTCTCGGGCACCGGATGGCTCGCTGAGCTGGGAACTGTTGGGCGAATTGCCCTCGGATCGCCGCAACCTAACGCAAGTCCGCCACTTCCAAGAGCGCTTCCCATTGCGCAAAGTCCGCCACGTGCGGCTGATCTTCCCCATGTCCGAGGGCTTTGAAGCCTTTAACGGCCGCATCGGCACCACGGCCGAGTGGCAGGTATTTGGCGAGGGCTACCCCGCCGAAGTCAAGGCGCGGTCGCCGATTTACGACCTCGGCTCTATACAACACATTGCGGAAATAGGCTGGGACCTCGACGCGCCGCCGGGGTCTCGCGTCGAAATCCGCAGCCGCACCGGCAACCTCCTCGACAACCAATACGTCTTTTACGACAAAAACGGCAAGCAAGTCACCCAGCGAAAATACGACAAGCTGATCCCCAGCTTCCGCGGAGCCATCGACACCATCCGCACCGCCGGAGCCGACTGGAGCAACTGGAGCCGGGCCTACGCGACCGCCGGCCAAGTCTTCCTCTCGCCCGGCCCCCGACGCTACGTGCAGTTGGACGTCCGCCTCCTGTCCGAAGACCCTTTTGCCGCCGCGACCTTAGACGATATCGTCCTCGAATTCGACAATCCGCTGGCGCAAGAGACGCGCGCCGAAGTCTTTCCCGTCGAAGTCGCCCCCGGCGAAATGAGTCAGTTTACCTACTATCTTCGCTCCGACTTCGTCTCATCGAGCCGGGGCTTCGATCAGATTCAACTCGCCTCCACCGCCGGGGCCTCCTTCCGCGCGCTGCGCCTCGCGGGCGAGCCAGCCACTCCCACGGTCGAAGAAACCGAACAGGGCTTCAAGCTCCTCCTCGCCGAGCCGGTGCGACGCTCAAGCCTGATTGAAATCGACTTCGAGAGCACCCTCTATCTCAATCAGACCCGCTTTGAAGCCTTTCTGTTCAACAGCGCCCTGTCAACCACTGCGCGTCAACAAGTTGATCCTGGCAATGCCGAGACCGCCATCGCCAGCGACCGCACTTTTGTCTCCCTGCCCACCGACGGACGACTCTTTGCGGATCTATCGCTATCGAACCGGGTAATAACGCCCAATGGCGACGGCATCTCAGACCAGTTGCACATTGACCTCGACCTGTTCAAAGTGCTCGACCCCCGACCAGTCATCATCAGCGTCTATACCTTGACCGGGCACCGCGTCGCCCTCATCAGCGACGCGGCCACCACGGCCGGACGCCAGACCTATCAATGGGACGGACGCGACAGCCAAGGCCGCACGGTCGCGCCGGGTATCTACATCCTCCGCGTCACCGCGGCAGGAGACGCGCTGACTCGCAGCGAGAATCGCCTGATCTCGGTGGCCTACTAATGAACAGGCTCCTCACCAACCGATCGGCCTTCTTGCTGTGGCTGACCACGTCGTGGATCACCCCAACGGAGGCCGACATTGCCTTGTGGCAGATCGGCGGCAGCGGCTTGGAGTGGGCCGAACACGATTCGGTCGCCATTCTCATCGATGAGACGACCACGCCCGGCGCGATACAGCCCATCTACATCCAGCCGGACCGCTCCGTCTTCTCTTATCTGACCAACTGGGGCGACTGGACCCCCCGCGAACTCGGCTACGTCGATGGCGAAAGACCGCGAGTGTCTGGCAATTTGCGCCTGGTCGATGGCGACAGCACGTCCTATCTCGCGCCTTCTTCGGGCGGCAGTCCCGACGGCCGCACCTTCACCTTCGACCTAGCCGTGCCAGTGCCCGTCTTCGCCTTCGGGTTCTACACGCCCTCGCAGGGATACCGCTCGGACGGGAAGAGTCTGCGCGAAGATGTCGTACCCGCCTACGAACTCTACATCGCCGCCCATAACCCAAACGAATGGCGGCAGATCGCCGATGTGCAGGAAAATTTCCGTCCCGTCGTCCAGCACCAGTTCCCCCGCCAGTACGTGCGCTTCGCCCGCTATATCCGCCGACTCTCGCGCTCGCTCGAAGCCGCCCAGATTGAGGCATTGCAAATATCGTCACAGGCAATTTTTGCCAAAGGCCAAGCCCACCGGGGCACCATCGGCGATTTCGAGCTCTTCGGCGAGGGTGTTCCCCTGCGTGCAGTGTACAAGACCCGGATATTCGACTTAGAGCAGACGGTCAATTTCGGCCGCTTCTCTTGGTCGGCGACCCCGCTGCGGATAGTGGATGGCGAGCCAGTGGAAGCCCCCGACGCCCCCGTCTCAATCCAAGTCGAGGCGCGCACCGGCATTGACCCCAAGCCGGATATCTACTACGAGTTCACCGATATGGGCACCCGCGTCCCAGTGTCGCAGCAACGCTACCAAGACGTGCTCAAAAACCCGAGCGGAGCAGTCAACGTCAACGATGCCCTGACACTGACGACGCGCCCCAAACCGGGAATTCGCGCTGGAATCGAATACGACCAAGACAACTGGACCTTCTGGTCGGTCCCGACGTTCGAGTCGGGCCAAACGCTCGGCCTGCGATCCGGCTCCCATCTACAGCTAAAAATCTTGCTGAACAGCGAGGATTTCGATGCCTTCGTGCGGCTCGATTCCCTGTGGATCGAAACCTCGCCAACTTTGGCTACCTCGGTCATCGGCGAAGTGGCCCGCTTGGACGATCCACAACCCCTGCGCGGCGTTGCCGAAGTAGAAATAGGCGAGATGGCGGAGTTCGTCTATGATGTCAAAGCGGAGGTTGCCGCCAGCGACGCCGGCTTCGACGCGCTGCGCATCCGCACAGGCGGACCACCCGCGTTCAAGCACCTTGAAATGGGCACCCCTTTGCAACAAGTGGTGGCAAGCGAAGTCGTCGAAAGTGAGGACGAGTTGACGATACGCTTGCCGGAGCGCTTAAACGCCGGACGCAACGAGTTGATCCGCGTCGTCTTCGCTGCCGAGGTCTTCGACTTTGCCTGGACCTTCGACGGCCAAGTACTCGACAGTCAGAGCCAGAGCCTGCCGCAGCCCGTGCAGAGTGGCGATGCCAGCGATGACCTCACTACCAGTACCCTGCGCGTCCTTGCCTCGACTTCCCAAGCCGAGAAAATCCGCGACCTGCGCCTCTCCACCGCCGTGATCACGCCCAACGACGACGGCGTCAACGACCTGCTGGAAATCGAGTATGCCCTCTTAGGGCTGCCCCGGACCGTGGCCACCCGGCTGAACATTCACGCGCTCGACGGCCGCAAGGTCGCCACCCTAGCGGCAGGTAGCCAGAAGTCGGGCCTACAGCGTATTCGTTGGGACGGCCGCGACGCCAGTGGGGCACTTTTGCCGACGGGCCTCTACCTGCTCGGACTAGAAGTCGAAGGGGAGGCCACAGTGATCAAACGGCTCATACCAGTGGGATTGGCTTATTGATCATCCCTACCATGTCGCGGTTGACCCGCTACAAGAGCGGGCGTACTATTTTCCGACCAACCCGCATTCCGCACTGTCCGCACGAAATAGCTAGGTGACTGAGCCATTATGTCGAGGAAGGGAATCGCCACGTTCGAGCGGCCCGATTGGGACGAGTGAGTATGAGGCGCGCTGCCTGGGCCGCGTGGGCGAGCCTGCTGGCTGTGGGAGCCGACGGGGCCGAGCCGGTCGCCGTAGTGCCGACGGCTGCCAAGCCAACGCTCGACGGCATATTGGTCGAGTGGGGAGCACCCGAGCGCATCGGCCTAGTCACCGGGGCCGCGCGCGTGGGCGTGCGCGGGGCCTTTACCGGCCCGGCAGATCACGAGGCCGACCTCTACCTGATGTGGGACGCCGACTACGTGTATGTAGCAGCCGCGGTAGTTGACGATATCGTAGATGCCCAACAGATTCCCCCGGACAAAAGCGAATGGCGCGGTCCATCCGGGGAGCGCAAGGATGCGATGTTTTACTACGATCACCTAAAAATTTTCCTGCGCGGCCCCGAGAAGCCCTTGGGACATACCATCTGGCTGAGTCCGGCCAACGGCACGCCCTATCTGTGGGGGGGCATGCAGCGCCAGAAGCCTACAGAACTCGTGCCCGTACAAGCCGGAGGGGCACTGCGAGCACAGCTCTACACCTTTGAAGTGGGCATTCCCTGGCGCTGGCTGGGCTTCTATCCCCAGCCCGACATGGTGCTCGACGCGCTCTTTCTGCTGCCAGATTCCGACCTGCCCAACGAGGAATTGCGCGACAAAGTGCGGCAGAGCAACAAGTGGATCTGGTGGCAGGGCAAGGTGCAGCTCAAGGGGCAGCCTCCGGGATTGCGCCAACCGCCCAAGCAGGAAGTCATGGCGGAGATCGCCGAGAAGACGCGGGAGATTACCGTGCCCAAAGTAGCACTCCGGGAGGAACGAGCGGAAGAAAAGGAGCCGGAGCAACAGGACTCGGTTGCCGTTGAGAAAAGTCCGGTCGCCCAGCGGGAAACTCCGGCGCAAGCGGCCAGCGGGGATTCTGGCCCAAGCCGGGCACAAGAAGCCGTGCAAACTGAGTCGGTGCCCACGATTAGGTCGCGGCTGAATCGGTCGTTGTTGGCCAAGAGGCATCCAGCGCCGGATTGGGTGCGTGCGCTCAACGACGACGAGGAGGTGTCGCGGGGCCAAGTCGATTCGCTCTATTATAGATTGACCCACTCGCTGGCGCGCCTGACCGCGGACCGCATTAATGCCCGCACCGACGGGATTGTCATGGACATCGCCGAATACGCGGGGACTTGGCGGGCGCAGGCTCAGCACTTCTTGCAGCAACTGCTGGCCAAGACGCTCGCCGACCTAGAGCAGGGGCAGCTACAGTCGCAGATCGAAACAGCCGCCGCCGAAGTCGGCGTCGATGGCGACAAAGCGACCCGCTTAGTGCAATCGCTCTGCCGCGAGGCCCTAAAGATCTACACCGAGGGCAAGGTCGCTAGTTCCGAAACCCTAATCGACAAAGCGCGACGGCGGGCCAAACTCTCCGAGAAACAAGCCCAAGACCTGCTGGCAGTGCTGGCGTCGTCTATACCCCGATAAACTCCATGCCCGTATTCTCCATCGAACACTTGCGCCAAGTCGGCGCAGCCATCTTCGCCGCAGCCGGCGCGCCACATGCGGCAGCCGATGTC
>JAJEEZ010000489.1:0-6552 GCA_022820705.1 Candidatus Latescibacterota bacterium
CGCCTGATGCTTTCAAGCGAGCCGCGGTCGGATGTAGCAGACACCGTGCGAGCCGAGATCGCGCTGGTGGAAATCGTGGGCAACAAGTGGCAGGAAGACGAAGTAGTGCGGCTCGACGAGCGCTTCCCGCTCGGCGACCGCGAGGCCCTCGACGTCACGGTCATCGGCACCGACAAAAGCCAGAGCTATCGACCGCCACCCGGCGTGAAGATCCGTCGCAACGTGCAGTCGCGCACCCGCGAACGCGAGCAATCCCTCGTGCTGGCCTACGAAAACCTAGAGCCTGGACACCAAATGTCGGCGACTCGCATCCTGACCCGCTCTGCCAACTACACCAGCTACGAGCGGCTGCGCATGTACGTCTATGGCGATTCGAGCGGGACCATTGAATACGCCCACGGCGATTCGAGCGACTTGGTGCTCTTCGTGCGCTTTGGCGTGGATTCGACCAACTACTACGAGACCATCAGCCCCATTTTCCCGGGTTGGACCGGGGGACGCAAGGGCTGGAAGGGCAATCAAGTAGATGTGGATTTGCCGGTTATCTCCCAACTCAAGGCCCTGCTGCAATCCGGGCTGGCCGATACCACCACGGGCGAGTTCTACTACACTTACCGAGTAATCGACCCGCGCGGGGCACCGCTAGACGGCAAGAGCTTGATCGCTCAACGCGAGTTAGAGGCGCTGCACGTGGCTGGCTACGATCCCCAAGTCGAGCGCTTTTCCCTAGACCAAATTTTTGCGCGGTCGGGCCTGCGCAGCGGCGAGCAAGCCATTTACCGAGTGCGCGGCAACCCGTCAATGCAGTCGATCAAACAACTGAGCATTGGCCTGCGCAACCGCGCTGCAAACCGCGCGTACAGCGGTCGCATCTTCCTCGACGAGCTGCGCCTCGACGAGGCGCGTAACGATCCTGGGCTGGCCGCGTACGCCCAGCTCAACACCAAGCTAGCCGACTTTGCCAACCTCGGCGGCAACGTGCTCTGGCGGCAGGAAAACTTCCGCAGCTTTACCGGCCAAGGAGGCAACAGCACCGACCGCGAAGCCGCGCTGTCGGTCTCCACCAACGCGCAAAAGCTCCTGCCGAGTAGCTGGGGATTTTTGATCCCGGCTAAGGTAAACCTCAGTCGCTCGACTAGCTTGCCGCGCTTCGGCCCCGGCTCGGACGTGGAACTGACCGCCGAAGAGAAGCAAGAGCAACAAGCCGTTCGCTCCAAAGAATTCTACGACGTGTCCATCAGCCGACGGCAGGGCAAAAACTTCTTCTTGCGCTGGACCCTCGACCAGATGAACTTGCGGCTGTCGCATTCGCGCGAACACAGCTCAGATCCGGTGCGCCCGATCAACGAGCGCGAAGCCCAGACCATGAACTTCAACTACAGCATGCCCCTGCCCAAACCAGAACTGCGGATCATGCGCTGGCTGCCGGAGTTCATGCCCGAGGGCTGGACGCGGATGGAGTTTCGCCCGCTGCCGACGAGCCTGACCTACGCGGTCAACGGCAGCCGGCGCACCTCGCGGCTTTTGCGCCGCGGCGACGACGAACCAACCGCACAGGAGGACTTTACGCTCGTCGAAACCTATGCCTCTAAGCTCAATCCGCTCTCCGGTCTATCGGCCAACTACAACCTCAAAATCGACCGAGACTTGCGCAAAAAGTTCGTCCCCGACAAGCGCAGCTTTGGGCGCGAGGTTGGGCGCAGACAAACAGCCGACTTGGGCTTTTCGCTGCGCTTGGTCTCGTGGCTGGACCAAAATTACACCTTTAAGGCCAATTACGAGGAACAGAACGACCCGACGCAGCGGCGCGGAGTGGCCCCGATCGATTCAATCAGCGGCTTGCCGTTCACAACCCTCGATATCAACAATCGGAACGACCTCTCCGCACGCCTCAATCTCAAAATCCCGACCCTGCTCAAAAACTTGGGCAAGGCCCCAGGACAAAGCCGCAAGGCGCAACAGCGCGACGACCGAGACCGCAATCGCAATCGAAACACAGACGAGGACGCGCCAACCTCGAAGGAAGGCCAAGCTGGGGAAGAGCAAGGCAAAGCCGAAGAGGAGCAAAGCAAAGCAAAGCCGCCGCAAGGCCCCAATATCTTCCGTCGCCTCGCCGGCTGGACCGGCCGCCTCGTCGAGCCGGTCAACGCCAGTTGGCGGCGCAACACCAGCTCGCGCCGCTTCAATTTGCTGCAGCGGCCCTCGCTTTCCTATCAACTCGGCCTCGAAGACACACTGCGGGTGCGGCAAGTGACCCAAGGGCTAACCCATCAAGACAATTGGTCGCACACGTCCTCGTTTGAAGCTGGCTCGGGGATGCGGTTGCCCTTTGGCATTAGCGTCAAGGTCAACTCCAAGGAGCAGACCACCGAGCGCAGCGGCGCTTCGCAGCAGCGGCTGCGCTTGCGCAACGAGCGGACCTACCCGCGCGTAAGTCTTAGCTGGGGACGAGCCGACCGGATTCCGTTGATAAAGCGAGTGATCAACAGTGCGCAGGTAAACGCGAGTTTCCAGACCTCGGACGCCAGCGAGGGCGAGGGTAGCCTCGCGCCCGGCCACCTGCTCTCTGAGGAGAACAAGACCGAGTTTAGGGCGTCGTGGAATGGCCGTTGGCGCTGGGGACCGACCACGACCATCGAGCGCGTGCTTTCCACCTCGGAGAGCCGCGATTTTGAACCAACTGCCGGAGGAGCCGGCGGCGAGCAGCCCCTGCGTGGCACTCGCGACCGAGAGCAGGTGACCACCACCTTCAAGATCACCCATAACCTCAAGCCGCGGCGACTGCCCCTAATAGGCCGGCTCAAAAGCGACGTCACCCTCAACTTAGAACAGAAGTTTGAAGAAGAAACGCGCTCCATAGCCACCGGCGACGAAGAGCGCGTCCCCAATGGCAAAGAAAACCGCTGGCGCACTCAGTTGTCCATGACCTACAACTTCAGCACGAATTTCCGCGGCGAGGGGCGAATTCGCATCGAAAACAACAAAGACCACCTCAGAGACAAGACGCGAAAAATCCGCGAAGTGCGGCTTTCGGGCACGTTCTTCCTCCGCTAAAGCATATTGCCCGACGCGGCTGTGGGAGGTATTATTTGTTTAATCAACGCGAGCAACGCGCGCTCATCGGCCTGACAGCGGCCTTGCTCATCGGGATGCTCGTCGCCATCGGCGATTGGTATCGCCCCTCGCAGTCAGAGGAATTTAGCGTCGTGCCGCGCGCAGTCGCTCCGCCGCCACCGCGCCAAGTGGCAGCAGCCGAGCAGAGGCCGTTGTCGCTCAATTCGGCTACGGTAGAAGAATTAGTCGCACTGCCGGCAATCGGCCCCAAGATCGCCGCGAGGATCGTCGCCTTCCGCCGCGAGCGCGGTCCTTTTGCACGGCTGGAGCAACTAACCGAAGTCAATGGCATCGGCGCGAAGACGCTAGCAAAGCTCCGTCCTTTGCTCATAGTGGAGTAGAAGCCACTTTGTAGAAAAAGGGGTTGAGATTGTTTGGATTTGGCAGGACAAAGGCCACTGGGATTCACATCAGCGGCCAGACCATGCGCATCGCCGCTCTAGACGCTGACCGCGCTGGCATCCGGCCGTTAGTCTTGACAGCCGAAGAACTGGAGCGCCCCTTCGACCCGGTGTCCCTAGGCGACGAGCAGCAGCGACAAGAGCTAGCCACCAAATTAGCCGCGCTCGCGGCGACTTATGACTTCGACTACAGCACGGCCTGTTTTTCGCTAGATCGGCGTTTGGGTCTCATTCAGCGCCGGCCCCTCGTAGCGAGCACTGAAAGCGAAAACCGCCAACAACTCCTGTGGGAAGCCGAACAACTCCTGACCGAAGACGCGGAGGCGTTTAGCTGCGATTTCGTGCTGACCTCGCAGTGGGGCTTTGTGGTGGCGGCGCGCCACCGCGCACTCGATGGCTACCGCACCCTAGGCAAGGCCGCGGCGGTCGGTCAGCTCGACGTCGATCTAGTGCCTTTTGCCCTGTACAACGCCAGCGAATGCGCCAATCTGCTCGCCAAAGATACATTCTCGCTGCTGCTCTACGCGGATGCGAGCGAGGCCTGGCTCCTGCTAATAGAAGAAGGCGAACTGTGCGCACTGACCAGTTGCGGCTGGGAGCAGGAAGATGACGCGCCCGCAGCCTTAGAAGGCGCAGCGCGCAAGCTGCTAAGTGCAGGCGGCAACGGCCTCCAACGCCTGTGGGGAGCCGGCTTCGTCTATTGGAGCGAGGGCTTGGCCGCGCATTTGGGGGTGCCCCATTCAATCCTCGACCCGCTCGCCGCAGTCAAACCCAAGCTGCTCGACAGCACCCCGCCCGCGCAGCGATCCGAGTACGCCATTGCCGTCGGGCTAGCTCAGCGGGGGTTGGTGCGATGATCCGCGTCGAGCTTCTCGGTCGCCAAGAGCGGTCGCCTTGGCCCAAAGTCTTGCTTTCCGTGCTAGTCGTCTGTGGCGGCCTATACGGCATCTACCACTTTTTCCCCGCGCTGACGAGGCCAATTTTTAGCGCGAGTTCCGCCCTCATTGCCGCAGTGCAGCAAGAAATCGCACCACAGCGAGAGGCCATTTCAAGCCCCGAAGAGGCACAGCGAGAGACCACTTCAAGCTCCGAAGAGGCACAGCGAGAGACCACTCCAAGCTCCGAAGAGGCTATCTCTAGCCCCGTGCAAGAAACCGCCCCCAAGCCCACGACACAGCAAGAGGTCGCCCGCAGTGCTACGACGCACCGAGAGGCGACTCCGAGTTCTGAGCCAGAGACCGCGTCAAGCCCCGTAGTCCAGCCAGAAGCAACCCCGTCCCAAGCCCCTTCGCCCCAGCACAGCACGGCCTGCCACCAAGTCATGCGGATTGACGAACAGGTTCCCACCGGGATTCGCGTGGCTTCGCTGAATTGCAATTCAATCGGGGAGTACTGGCTGGAGGGGACCAGCCCCTCGTACAAAGTATTGCGTATGTTCAGGCTTCGTTTGCAGACGTTGCCATCGCGGGTATCGTTTTCGACTTGGCAGGAGGAGCGCACGCTGCGCTTTGCATTCCAAGGCCGCTTTGCCGAGCAGGATACCCCTCCACCGGCTGTCCTCTCGTCCGACCAAGCGGAGCAATTCTTCGGCAAGTTGGCCCGCTGGGCCGACGCGAGTGGTCTAGACAGCCTCTCGATCGAAGAGCCCACCCATAGGGCCTTGTCGGCGGCGCACACGCACCAGCGGCAAAAATTGCGGGGCCTTGGTTCCCCTCAACAGATCAACGCCTTCTTGCAGCAATTGCAACAGGCCGAAGAAGTCGCAACCCTCGGCGAGGTTTTGCTCATGCCCGTCACCAGCGACGAAAGCGGCTGGATTCAAGCGCGGCTCTACGCGGCCGTGGACATTGTCGTGGACGCACCCTAATGAACAGCTTTGCAGACGCGGCCATCTATCCCGGCAGCTTCGATCCCATCACCCTTGGCCACCTAAACATTCTAGAGCGGGCCTTGGGCATTTTCTCCCAAGTCACCCTGCTGGTGGCAATCAATCCCAATAAAAGGCCGCTCTTTTCGCTGGAGGAGAGCCGGGCGATGATCTCCGAGGCCATTAGCGACTGGCCCCAAGCCAAGGTCGATTTCCACGACGGCCTGACCGTTGACTATGCGCGGCAACACAACATCCGCACGGCCGTGCGGGGCCTGCGGGCGGTGACCGACTTCGAAAACGAGTTTGCCATGGCCTTGACTAATCGCTCGCTGTGGCCAGAGTTCGATACGGTCTTTCTAATGACCAAGGCCGAGTACATGTATCTCAGTTCGTCGGTCGTGCGCCAAGTGGCGCAAATGGGCGGGCAATTGAACCAGTTCGTACCGCCTTGTATCGAGCGACGCTTGCGGGAGAAATTCCACAATGCCTGAGTCTCAACGCGAAGTGCAGGCACTGCTCGCGCTGAACCAAGCCGAGCGGCCCAAGCGCGTGCGGCGCTTGCTCTCCTACTTTGGCTCGGCGCAAGAGGCTCTCGCCGCCGCGAGTTGGATGGCGGCCGTGGGGGGCAACGCGCCCGAACAACGTCCGACGCAGGCCGATTTCGCTTGGGCCGCCGAGCAGTGGCAACGGCTTTGCGCGGCTGGCGGGCGCTGCCTATCCCCAGCAGACGCGGACTATCCACCACTACTGGGCCAAATCACCGCGCCGCCCCCCGTGCTGTTTGCGCTGGGGCCGGACGATTTGGTCCCGCCCACCATAGCCATCGTCGGCTCGCGCAAGGCATCGGACAGTGGCAAGCTGATCGCCGCCGAGCTGGCCCGCGGGCTAGTGGCCCAAGGCATCTGCATCGTCAGCGGCATGGCTTTCGGCATTGACGCGGCCGCCCACCAAGCCGCGCTCGCAGCCGGCGGGCGCACCATCGCCGTGTTGGGTTGCGGGCCAGATGTGCCCTATCCCCGCACCCACACTCAACTCTACCGCCAAATCCGCGAGCGGGGGGCCATCGTTTCCGAGTTTGCTTGGGGGGCGCAGCCGGAGCGGGGGGCCTTCCCGCGCCGCAATCGCATCATCAGCGGGCTGAGCTTGGGGGTGGTCATCGTCGAGGCC
>JAJEEZ010000486.1:0-4998 GCA_022820705.1 Candidatus Latescibacterota bacterium
GAAAAGCGGTGCTCCGTGGTTTTTATCGACGCCGCACTTTGCCCCCGGCCAATCTGAGTGGCAGCCGCTCGACCCCATAGTGCCCGAGCACTACGATCCGGCGGGCCCGGCTGCTGTGGAGGACTACCAGTTTGCCGACGAGTACGTGCAGGCGCTCGACGAGGGCCGTGCGCACGAGTGCTCGGGTAAAGCTGGCCGCCACGTGCTGGAAATTTTGATGGGGATTTTCGAGTCGGGTGCGCGTGGTCAGCGCGTGGATTTGCCGCAAGCAGAACGCGAGCACCCACTCTTGCGCTGGCGCGAGGAACACGGCATGGGTCTGCCCAGTCCTATGCCGCGCCCGTATGCAGAGTGGCTCGACGCCGAAGATTGCCGCTTGGGCCGGGGTGCGAGTTAGCTGGCAAGCTCGACTTGGATGAGGGCCTGCATAAAGCCGATCCGAAGCCACTGGTCGAGTCTCCCTAAACACCGGCGAACGATACTTCCGCTACAATCCACGTTATAGGATTTTAGCTTGGGAGACTGGGTCTGCTAGGTGTTTATCAATGGTCTCTTGTTTGGCAAAAGACAGGAATTTAGTCTCATTGACGGCGCAATTCAGCGGAATCGCTTCGTCATGGAGAGATTCTCCAAAAAGAAGGTACCAAAACCATTTCTTGAGTACCAAGCTCATTACACTCTTCGGTACTTCACCAGATTTCCGCCATCGAGTAACCGTGCTGCGGTGGATCTGTAGCCAGTCTGCCACATCCGAGAAGGTGGTGCCCGTTACGTCACAGAGGAATTCCAATTCTTCCATGGATAGACTGGTGTTGTTGCCGCAGATTTCGTTCGCGATCGCCCGGTGGATCCGGTGAATTTCCTCTTCAGAAATGGCGGCGGTGCCATCGGGTAGTGAGACTAGTCGTAGCTCTGGTACAGACCATGTCCGACCGGCAGCGTAGTATAGGTAGTTTTTCTTAATCTTAGTTTTCATTGAGGGACAAGCGCGCATGAACAGTGTCGTCGCCGCCTGTCAGCCCGCCAGTTTTCCCAACAGTCCCCAACCGCTGACGGCGGCGGAGGCGATCAGGACCACGGTCGAGAGCACTGCGCCGATGAGGACCCAGGCGCGGGTGCGGTAGGAGGCGGGTAGTTTGAAGTTGAGATAGATGGCTGCCACCATCATTATGGCAATGGCCAAGTTGGCGATGAGGAAACCGGCGATCTGGGTTAGGATGTCAAAGGGGATGTTGTTCCAGACGATGAGCATGGTGGTGGCGAAGATGTAGAGGCAGATGACGCGCTTGATGGCTTGGTACTCCCACGTGCGGTCGGGCCAGCGGGCGGCGAGAAACTCTTGCGCCACGCGGGCGTAGATTTCGGGCAGGGCTTGCAGGGTGCCCCACAGTGCGGCGAGGATGCAGACGTAGTAAATCCACACCAAGCTCGGATGAATCTGCCGCCAGACGTGGGCTTGGTGCGTCAGCAAGTTCCAGCCCTCAAAGCGGGTTTCGAGCGGGAAGAGCACGGCCGCCCCGGAAATCATAAAAGCCCCAGTGACGATGAAGAGGACCAGCGCCCCCAGCCCCACGTCCCAGCGCAGCGGTGCCACGCGTTGCCGCAGGTGGTGGATTTGCTGGGGATCGTCGGGTAGGTAGTCGATGCTCTCGCTGCGTCCGGCGCGGTCGCGGATGGCCTCAATATCTTGATGGCCCGTCAGCCCCCACTTGTGCAGGCCGACCCAGTTGGCGTAGGCGATGTAGCCAATGACCGAGCCGCCGACGTAGCCAAAGGTGGTGCCTAACGTCAGCAGCGGATGCGCGACGGTGTCCGCGGGTGCCCACTCCGGGAAGGGCGGCAGGTCGCCAAAGCGGAAGGTCCCCACCAGCGCCGCGATAAAGTCTGGACGCACGATGAGGGTGCCGGCGATGGTGCCCGTGACTAGGATTCCGCAGATAAGGAGTTGTTGCTTTTCGAGGCGTTCAAAGGACAGGCGGATGCCAAAGAACAGCGCCAAGGCAATGAAGGCCGAAGTTATGGCGTTTTCCCAAAAGACTTCTTCCTCGCCAGCGGGCAGCATGTCGCGCAGCAAGAAGTGAAAGAGGTCGCCGCAAGGCTTGGAGACGGGCACCCAGGCTAGGGGTGCGCCGATCATCTCAAAGAGCAAAATGGTCAACAGCAGCCATCCTCGCGGCCCGGGCAGGCGCACGAGGCGGTGGCCGATCAGCTCGCCGCTGACGGCTGTGTAGCGGCCGATCAGATAGGTGAAGAAGACGCCCTTGACCAAGCAACTGAGCAAGACCATCCACAACAGGCCGTAACCAGCCCAAGCACCGGCCCGCACCACGACAATGGTCTCACCGGCACCGATGGCGACCGAGGCGACGATAGCAGCCGGGCCGAAGACGGCGAGCATACCAAAAAGTTTTTTCAGCGACCAGGACTGGGCGAAGACGCCTTCGGGCGGCGGGATTTCTACTTTGTTCATGCGAGAGGATGCGCTTTGCAGAGGGGAATAAAGCTCTGGGCGACGATGCTGAGGCGCGAATTCATGGTGGGGCAAGATATAGCGGGTGGAGAGGTGGCGCAATAGGCCGCAGGGCGTCGCGTGCGTCAATCCAAACCGGTTCCGTCACTGGGCCAGAACGTGGAGCGTGTTGCGATAGCGGTCGATGATGTCTTCGGCCTTTGCCAGCTTCTTGGCAAAGGTGGGATCGTAGGGCGTCATCTGGTAGCTGCCGTCCGGCCCTTCGATCAGGAATAAGGGATCCCCGTCTTTGGTGCGCAGCCGGTTGACGACCTCCTTGGGGAGGACGACGCCGAGCGAGTTGCCGAATTTGCGGACCTTGAGTTCAACCATGAAATGCCTCCTGTTGTTATTACTATTGTAGTAACAACAGGCCGGGACGCAAGGCGAACGCCTAGTAGCAATGAATTTGCAGCGGCTACATCTAGGGTGCCCGCAGCCGTTCCACTATGGCGGACCGCCGAAGTCAGGTACGGGAAGAAGAGCATCTCCCTGTAGCACCGACTCGTGGGCGACGAGGCCAGGGAGCATGTACACCTTGCTGATCGCTGGCGTAGTAGCCGGGACCTTTTCCGTCAGTAGGTAGAGCCCAGTTAGCCGCCTGTTTTCCCAACAACGGCTGGCGCACGAGGCGGCGTCCGGTCATCGCAGCAGGGTGAGCTTGCGCGTCAGAATGGCCTTGGGGGTTATCAGTCGATACAGATAGGTGCCGCTGGCTAGCAGACGGCCCGTGCGGTCGCGGCCATCCCAGTGGAGGCGATAGTGGCCGGCCGGTTGCAGCCCCTCGTTCAAGACCGCTACTCGCTGCCCGGTCAGCGCAAACACCTCTAGACGCGCCGAACCCGGTTCGTGCAGGAAATACGGAATGACGGTTTGGCTGTTGAACGGATTGGGTGCGTTCTGCTGCAATAGCGGCTCATCGGCCCGTGCCACCGGCTTGGCACTGGCCGAATCGACCTCAAAACGGACGATTTCGGTAAAGTCGGCTATCAGCTTGTTTTGCGCCTTGTCCCACACCGTCATTTCAGCGAGACCCCAGATACCGGGGACGCTGCCGACGGGCAGAGTAATCGTCTCCTGATAAGTCTTATAAACCGTTGGATCTCCGGGGAAATAGACTGAGTAGTAATACTCGTTGCGGTGATGGCGAAAAAAGTGTTCAACGCCTTGGGGATCGCGTAACAGCATGTCCGTCGATCTATAACCGCTGATATTGTCTTTGACTCTGAAGGAAATATCAACCTTCGTTTCGCCGTTTGGTGCGGCTGGATTGGTTGGCTCGGCCTCAATGGTGATCCGATTTACATCTAATACAGGCGGGGTCGTATCTGGATTTTTGGTCTGGATGTTAATAGAGGCTGGTGCCTCATCAATTATTTCTTCGTTGTCACGTGGTCTAAACCCCGGATTGGTGAAATATACACCCCGGGAGTTTAGTCCAATATCCTCCATCGAGAGATAGTTGAGTTTCCAGACACCACTTGGGTAGTAATCAGGAATTACGAGTTGAACACTCGCTTCGCCGGTTGCTGGATTATAATTTCCCCAGTCTTCCGCACGACGGGAATAGGTGTCAGAATCCCCATCGTTTAGCCATACCAAGACCCCACTGATGCCATTTTCTTCTAACAGCTTCCAGCGGGCGGTCACGATTTGATAGGGCCGGCCGTTTTCTTCGGCTTCCGACAAAGAAAGCCGCATCGAGTTTTTGATATATACGGGTGGTTCATCATCGGCGAGCGGATTGTCAACATACAGTTTCCAACCAAAATCCGTTTGGGATTCGTGCCGCTCATTGCCTTGAGCATCCCGAAGCGTAATCTGGTCCGGGCCCCAATAGCCATGTGCCGCGTATTTGGAAAGGGTATGACGTCCGCGCAAAATATGCCCGGCATTAATACGCCTACCGTTGGCGTCAATTGGGTCAAGCCAGATGTCAAAGAAAGAACCTTTTTCACTAAAAATTCGGACCTGAGACGCTTGCGCCGTGTCGAAGTCGTTTTCCCGATGGAGTTCAAGCTCTATGGTTATCTCCTTATCCGCCTCGGGCTTGCCATCCACCTGTATGTCCACCCGGATAATGCGCCCCGGATACACCACATCGGGATACAGATTGTACACCTCAAACGTCAAATCCGTGCGAATCTGCGAGATATAGCGCGTGCCGTGCATGATCCGGTTTTGGATAAACTCATACTTGGCTGGTGAACGCGAGCGCAGCTTGTCCGGGTTGACGATGTAGAACGCAATGCTCTCGGCCATATCCTCATTCGGATTGTGCGCATGGCCATACGCCGAGACAAACTCGGTCTGTTTGGTCGTCGCCCAATCGTTGGTCTCGTCGGGAACCGCATAACCCGCCGAAAGTTCAACACAGCCCTGCTCAAACAGTGCAAACAGCGAATCCGTCGCTTCTTCACAGCCGTCATCGGCGTCATCGGCTGGCGGGTCCTGCTCTGAAATTCGATACCAGCCGCCCAACTCGATCC
>JAJEEZ010000317.1:0-6872 GCA_022820705.1 Candidatus Latescibacterota bacterium
ATAATCGAGCAGTTGCTCACCCTCTTGGACGCCGTTCAAGACCAGCCGCGCCGGCACCACGCTCCCCTCCATCCGCATGGCCAACGCATTACGGAAGAATTGATTGCGCACAATACGCGGGCGCGCGCTTCTAGTCCAAAGGCCAACTTCGTGATTGTACAGCGCGTTGCCCTCGATCTCGACTTCTCGCGTCTCCACGCAGTAAATCCCAATCCCACCGGTAAACGAATTGCCCGCCACCTTGCCGCTGGTCCCCCGCCCCAAGACCAAGTTGGCCTCCTCGGGCGCAGCCGAGCCGTTGGCGTTGAAACGAGTATCGAGCAACGACAAAAACCCACCCTCGCGCCAGAGGCCAGCGCGGCCATTGTCGTGCAGCTCAGCTTGGTTTATCCGCGTCAAGCCTGGGCCAGCGATCCAAATGCCCACTCCACCTGCTTCCTCGACGTGCACGCGATCTAAGAGAATCTCCTCTTCGACCCTTTCGAAGCGAATGCCGTCCGCCCTAGAGTGGCGGATGGTCACATCTTCCAAGGTAGTGGCGTGGCCGATTTCCTCGGCCAATAGGCCATAGTGAGCATGGTCGATGAGGATACTGCGCAAATAGGCCGTGGCCGTTTGGTGCAGCACGATGCCGTGCCAATCTCCGGGCTGCGGGTCGGCTGCGGCCGAGTGGAAGGCGGTTTGCCCCTGCCCTGAAACGCCGATGAAGAGATCGCCGTACACTATCAGCTCCGCGCGCGCCGTATCCGCACCCGCAGCCAGCGCGTCCGGCCCCACCTGCACCTGCGCACCAGCGCGGACATCGAGGTGCCCCCCGGGCAGAACGGTCACGTCGCCGACAATCTCAATGCGGTCGCGCCAAATTTCCGCGTCGGCAATCGGACCGGCGCGACGGCGGTCTTGCAGCTTGAGATCGGCCACCATCTGGTCTCCCGCGCGGCGGATGTTAGTCACGCTAATTCCCGTCGTCGATGCCGGATTGGACGCGGCCCAAAAATCGGTAAATTGCTCGCCGTCAAACACGTCGGTGGCGTCTCCAAGGTTGCCGCCAAAATCCGTGCGATAGCGCACGTCGTGCGCCCAAAAGTCGAGATTGTCGCGGCCGTTAAACGGGGACGGCTTGCGGCCCAAGGGGAAGCCCGCATCGCTAAAAAGCCCATCGGCGCATACTAAATCCACCTGTTTGATGGCCTCCATATTATTGCCGTTGCGGGTGGGATTTATACGCCAGATCAGCAAGCCCTCGTCGGGCAGATTGCGCTCGTAGTAACTGTGCTGGCGGCTGCGGAACTCCACGAGAAAAAAGTGCTCAGCAGGCGCAGACGCGGGCAGCAAATACACATCACCGCCCGCGTTGACATCGGCAAAAACCACGTCGTCTTGATCCTCGCTCAGCACGTTGAGTTGTTGGTTGTTTATCCCCAGCCAGCCGAGTTGCCCCAAGCTCCACGAGCAGAAGGGATTGGGGCCATCTACCTCGTTCCAGCCGCGATTGCCGTGCCCCATCAAGCCCCAATAGCCAATACCGCCCGAGTCGTCTTCTGGCTCAGACCCAAGATCGCGGTCGTACAGGTCGGGCAGACCCAGAAAGTGTCCAAACTCGTGGGCCATACTGCCTACGGCCTCGACAAAAGACCGCCCGCGCTGCACGGCACCGCTTTTTGAGCGAATCAGGATAAAACCGCCGCGGAGGGCGCGGTCTTGGCTCACAAAATCATTGCCCAACCCAAGCCGAGCAACGCCCGTGGCCTCTTCGACGATAAAGCCCGGTGGGGTCGAGGCCGAGATGATAAAAATAAAATCCACGTACCCATCGTCGTCGCCGGAGTTGGGCACTCCGTCGGGACCGTCGTTGTCGTAGCGGCTAAAGTCCACGTCGGCATCAACGGCCTCGATGATCTCGCGGGCAAAGCGACCATACCCGCCCTCTTCGCCCGTGTACGCGTCGGCATTGCTGCGGGATGCGTACCAGCGGGGCAGCACCTCCCCAGTGAGTTCGAACTGCCCGCGCGACATCTCGCGGTAGAAGTGGGTCAGGCCGCCCGGCTGCTCAGCGAAAATCTCCGCCGCAAAAGACGGGACCTCGCGGCCCAAACCTCCTTCATCGGCAAAGTGCGCGAAGATGGTCAGGGCGTGGATGTGCCCGGTTTGGGAGACGACGTCTTGCAAGGGGGCTGCGCTTACTTCTGCAGCGATGAGGGCGACGAGCAGTAAAAGGCTTCTCATACAAGAAGTCTGCAAGATCGCAATCGTAGGGGCAACCCTCGTGGTGTCCGATGGGGGACGGAGCAGGCTTTACTTACGGTTGGCGACGACCGAATTGCAGATTAAAGCTATATAACAGTAGTAAGTACAAAAATAATAGACGCAATTCTAATTCGGTCGGTTTGCGGTGGACCGCGGCGTGAGCTTGTTGGGAGGCAATTGCAGTGTCGAGTCCGGCGTCGGCAGAAGACAACAGCCATATTACGATCCCCAATATCAGGGATATGCCGACTCCCCCGACGAGAAAGAGTCCCCAAGCTATCCAGTTAAAAAAGGCAGGAAGTGGAGTAAGTCCATACAGACTGACCGCAGGGATACCGGCGATCAGCGAAAGGCCGATGATGGTAAAACACGCTAGCAGAAAGGAGACAGCCAAGAACAAGCGATCCCGGAAGCTGTATTCAGCGGGCGGGTCCACGCGAGGTTCAACGCCTGCCTGCCTTGCGTACTTTTGCAGACGCATTTCCGAAAACAGTATCAAGGCTGAAACGACTTCTCTCGATAACCACAGCGATCCATACAAAATGACCGCCGTTACAGCCCAATCGCCTATGGGGTATTCTACCACCCAGAACGCCAACATCCATACCGTAGTGTATGCGATTGCCAGCTTGAAATCTCCAACGGGAAGAAGGGCTTTTTTCATTTTTGCTCTCCCTGCTGATCGTCCGTTTCATCGGCGGAAGATTTGCGTAGGCTAGCGAGTGTCAAATCCCACACGTCCTTTAGGCTGGTCAAAGTAGCTGCAACGCCTAATGCGATGTTGAGTCGGCGTTTTTCTTGAATTTAGATACTGTTAATAAACAGCTTAAAACGATTCATGTGCAAGACCCTTCGCGGGTGTCCTATATCTGTCACCTATCGCCCTTCGTCCAATCGATCTGGACTCCGCCGTAGTGCCTCAGCCGCTGGTCGCGCTGCATCCGGTAGCGCCCGCTCAGCACCCATCCCCGCCAAGCGACCGAGGCCAGCGCGTACCCGCGCCAGCCCGTGCCGTAGAGCGGGCGAACGCTCACGGCCCCAGGAAGATCCACCTCGTATTCGTAAATCCGCGTCCACCACTAGTCCGTGCGGAAGCGGCTCACGTGCAAGGTCAGCCAGCGCGTCGTAAATCGCACGCTGCCCAACAGACCCCACTCGGCGCGAGCAGCGCGATGCCAGCGCACTAATTCGCCGCGCCAGCGCCAAGCCCCCCGCTCCAAATCCAAGCGCCATTTGTGACTGCGCTCTTGCACTAACCGCTCGTCCGCCCAGCGCGGCCGCAGGCGTCTCTGCCACTGCCCGCGCATAGCCCAGTGGCGACCCAACCGCTGCCGCATCTCTCCTCCCCAAGTGGCGTACGTAGCCGGCACCGGTATGAAGTAGGAGCGCGCAGGCCGGCGGTACACATCGACGTAGCCGCGCCAGCCCCGTCCGCTGACCTCGGCGACGCCACCCTGTTCGTTCTGCATGGCCGAAGTCCCCGGAGCCGCGCCAAAGAAGCTGTGGAACCCCGGCGCGTAGTAGCGGCCCAGCGTCCGCAGCCGCAGCCCCCCATACCGCCCTCGCAGTTCCCCAACCATCCCCCAATGCCCCACCCCATCACCAGCCACCTCCAACGCCGCTCGGCCTCGATCCCAAGCCACGCGCACATCTACAGCACCCACGCGCTGCTCGTCGCCGACAAACCCCCAAGGCGTCCGCCCATTCCGGCGCAAATCGATATGGTAGGAAAAGTCCAAGGCCAGCAGGGTCGTGCCCCACTGCCAATGCTCGCCCCGCCAGTGCAGCCGGCCACCGCCAGCCCGGATGCCCAGCAGGTCGCGGCCAGCTATCTCGGTCGCGGTCACGTGATAGCCGCTCTCGGGCAGCGACCGCACCTGCCCCTGTTCGTCCAAGCGTCCATCCCGGCGCGTCCAACCCCCGAGTAGCATTCCACTCCACGCCCGACCTTCGTAGCGCCACGCCGCACCACGCAGGGCGTGATTCTCCCCGCTAGAGCGATACCCCAAGCGCCGACTGTCCCCCGCTGGCATCCTCGGCGCAATACTCCCACGCCGGTTGCGCCCAAACACCAAGCCCGCACCCGTGCCGGGCCGCAGGTCGCCGACGACCCATTCGGATCGCTGCCTCTGCACTGCGTAGTAAAACGTCCTAAAATCGCTCCACCCAGACTCGCCTGGGTCGCGCTCGGCCAAACCAAAAAACGCCTGTCCGCTAACCGGCGCGATCTCTACCCGCTGATACAACTGCCACCGCTCCCGAGCCACTTCCGCCCCGCGCACCCGCCACCGCACAGCCGCTGCGTCTAGCCGCCCCAAGTCGTCCAACCGCTGCTCCAAATAACCCGCGTCCTCCTCCCCCAAATCCCCCTCTGCCCACACCGGGCCGACCAATGCTAATACCCACAGTCGCCACATAGTCTTTCCTCCTTTTTTTCGACTACTGCAACAACTGTGCCATGGGGCTTGGTCAGTGGCGGGGGCAGTGGCTAGTGTATCCTTTATTCCCTATTCTGTTTTCTTTGCGCTACATTTTACCCTGTCCGTTATTTTATTTGAGACTTGGAGGATTGCGATGAAGGAAATAGGTATTTCCGAATTTAAGGCGAAGTGCATCGACGAATTGAAGAAGGTGCAACGGACGGGGGAACCGCTCCTCGTGACCTTGAACAAACGGCCCATAGCCACGGTCAACCCATACCGCGAAGAAAGCCGCTCAAACAGAGAGCTAGGCAAACTGCGCGGGCGGATGACCATCCACGGCGACATCGTTCATACTGATTTCGGAGATGAGTGGGATATCCCGCTCGACGCACGCAGTTGAAAAATCCAAACACAGAGATAGCAATCCACTCAGCCCTGCAAGACTTCGCCGCCTCGGTGACCGAGAAGATGACGCAAGTTACTCTTGGCGGCGCACCCGAAGACCAACTGCGTGGCCCCTTCGAGACCTTTATGAAAGAGGTGGGCCGCACTCTTGACTGGAATGTCGCCTGCACCGGCGAAACTCCCCTGCCCGACCGTCTCGGTCGTCCGGATTACGCCGTTCACCTTAACCAACTGCTCGCAGGCTACGTCGAACTCAAGGCTCCCGGCGTCGGCGCAACAGCCACCCGTTTCAGAGGCCACAACCGCGATCAGTTCAAGCGGTTCTCGGCTGTTCCCAACATTCTTTATACCGACGGTAACGAGTGGGTGCTCTACCGAGACGGTAAGCAGGTGCGAGGTTGTCATCTGTCTGGCGATGTCGCCGCCGACGGTAGAGAGGCCGCCATTCTCCAAGACGCCCAAGCCATCGAAGACCTCTTGCGCGATTTCCTCTTGTGGGAGCCTAGTATCCCCGTCAATCGCAATCGCAAAATTGACCTCAATCGCTTTGCCGAGCTACTGGCACCGCTGTGCCGCATGTTGCGCGACGACGTGATGGACGCGCTCAAAGACCTGAATTCGCCCCTCGTCCTCCTTGCGCAAGACTGGCGACAACTCCTCTTCCCGAACGCCTCGGACGAGCAGTTTGCAGACGCGTACGCCCAGACCGTAACTTTTGCTCTATTACTAGGCCGCAGCGAGGGGGCTGACCCGCTCTCCCTTGAAAGTGCGAGAGATGCCCTCGCCGTACAGCACAACCTGCTGTCGAGAGCACTGCAAGTGCTGACGGATACCAATGCGCGTACCGACATCGACGCTTCCCTCAACTTGCTACTGCGCGTCATTGCCGTTGTACCGACCGCCACACTCTCCGGCCCCGAAGATCCGTGGCTCTATTTCTATGAAAACTTTCTCGCCAAGTACGATCCTAAGCTGCGCAGGGACGCTGGGGCTTACTATACTCCAGTGGAGGTCGTCCGTGCCCAAGTACGTCTAATTGATGACTTGCTCGTCAATCGTCTCGGCAAGCCGCTGGGTTTTGCTGATCCCGGCGTAGTCACACTCGATCCTGCGGTCGGAACCGGGACCTATTTGCTCGGAGTCATTGAACACGCCCTCGGTCGGATCGAAGAGGAACAGGGCGCGGGTGCTGTCGCCGGCCAAGCCACCGCGCTGGCTAAAAACCTGTACGGCTTTGAGCTGTTAGTTGGGCCTTATGCGGTGAGCGAACTGCGCGTCAGCCGTACCCTCCATGACCGTGGTGCCGATCTACCCCAAGACGGCACACACCTTTATCTGACCGACACGCTTGAAAGTCCCCACGCTTCACCACCGCAATCGCCGTTATTTTTGCAACCCATTGCCGAACAACACGCTAAGGCACTCAAAGTCAAGAACAAGGTCCCTGTCATCGTCTGCCTAGGCAATCCTCCCTACGACCGACATGAGGCTGATGACTCCAATAAGGCCCGAACTGGAGGTTGGGTCCGCTGGGGAGACGGCAGTGAGCGCACTATTCTTCGCGATTTCCTCGACCCTGCTACCGACGCCGGGCACGGCGTCCACGTCAAAAACCTCTATAACCTCTATGTCTATTTCTGGCGCTGGGCACTGTGGAAGGTCTTTGAGCAAGACATCGCCGAAGGGCCCGGCATCGTCAGCTTCATCAGCGCATCGAGTTACCTCGACGGCGACGCTTTCTCTGGGATGCGCGAACATATCCGTCGGCAGTGCGACGAGGTTTGGATCCTCGACCTT
>JAJEEZ010000012.1:0-4196 GCA_022820705.1 Candidatus Latescibacterota bacterium
CGCCTCGCTGAGCATCCGCAATTCCACGCTCTGAGCATTACCGACAACCCCGGGGGCAACGCCATGATCAACCCGGACACCCTCGGCACAGACTTGATCTCGCGCGGCCAAGACGTCATCATCCACCTTTCCTGCAAGGACTGGAATCGCAACGCGCTGCAAGGCCGCGCTTGGCAACTCGCCAGCGAGGGCTTCAACAACATCCTCGCCCTATCTGGCGACTACCCCATCAGCGGCTATCAAGGCACAGCCGGCGGGGTCTTTGATCTCGACTCGGTCGGCCTGCTCGAAATGTTCGCCGCCATGAACGCTGGGCTAAAAATGAAAAAGGGCAAGCGGACTCAGCGCATGGAGGCCACGGATTTTTATCTAGGGGCCGTCGTCAACAACCACAAGCGCTACGAGCGCGAGGTTATGCCCCAATACTTCAAGCTGGCCAAAAAAATCCACGCCGGCGCGGCTTTTGTCATCAGCCAGATCGGCTACGACGCGCGCAAGCAGGACGAGTTGCTCAAATACATGGCCTTGTGCGGTCTCGAGGTCCCGGTCATCGCCAATGTGTACGTGCTCTCGCGGCCAGCCGCGCGTTTCTTCCACAAGGGCCACATTCCCGGGGTTGAAGTCACTGACGAACTAATGGCCGTCGTCGAAAAGCAGGCCCAAGCCAACGACAAGGGCCGGGCGTTCTTTTTAGAGTTGGCCGCCAAGCAGTGCGCCATCGCCAAGGGCCTCGGCTACCGGGGAGCTTATCTCGGCGGGCACCTGCAATACGGCGACTACGAAAAAATCCTCGCGCTCGCCGCGACCTACTCGGAAGACGACTGGCGCGATTTTGCCGTGGAACTCTGCTTTTCCTTTGCCGACGAATTCTACTTTTTTGAACCTCAGGGCGACACCGGTCTCAGTTCTACTACCATCAACCGCGCGTACCTCGCCTCCAAAGAGCAAGCCGCCCTCCGCCAAGCGCGCGGCCACCTGCCGCTGAGCTACAAGGTAAACCGCCGCGTCCACGACCAAGTATTTGCGCCCGAGAGCACGGGCTTTCGCATCGGTGCTCATCTCGCCCGCGCTCTAGCCGAGCACCCCAAGGCCGCCAAGCTCTTCCACGCGGCCGAGCACGCGCTCAAAATCGCTGCTTTTGACTGCCGCGACTGCGGCGATTGCTCGCTGCCGGACATCGCCTACTTGTGCCCGGAATCGCAGTGCGTCAAAAACCAGCGCAACGGCCCCTGCGGTGGCACGCGCCAAGGCAAGTGCGAAGTCGGCGACAAGGACTGCATTTGGGCGCGCGCGTACGACCGCCTCAAAGCCTATGGCGAAGAGGAACAAATGCTCGGCGACGCAGCCGTTATCAAGGACGCAGCCTTACAGGGCACTAGTGCCTGGACCAACGCCTTTTTGCAAAAAGATCACCACGGCAAAAAGAAAAATTCGCAGTAAAACCAATCTACGACCATTCCACCACATCTCGCGAAAACCCATTCGATGATGCTCCTCCAACGATTAGTGCGCTGCCTGTGGGTCACCTGCTTGGGCATCGCAAGTGGCTGCGACCTCTTGTCGGAACGGCCCGTAGCAGAAGTAGGGCCGCACCAAATCACCGCCGCTGCGCTGAAGAGTTTTGCCGCCGAATGGTCGGGTCGCAGACCTGCTGCACAGACCGCCGACCAAGCCCGTCGGCACTATCTGCAGACCATGATCGACGCCCGTTTGTTGCTGCTAGAAGCCCGTTCCCTCGGAATCGATACCACTCAGGCTCTGCGTTCAAGTGTTCAGAACGCAATCGACAACCGAGTCAGCGCCCTCTATCGGGCCCGCGAAATCACGGATGCAATCGCAATTTCCGCAGACGAGATTCGCGCCTATTTCGACGCTGAGGGCTATGGCCTAGAGCGCAAAGTCAGCGGCATACTGGTGGAGCGCCAGAGTGAGGTCGATTCGGTTTTGACCCTATTGCGCGCCGGACGGCCCTTTGCAGAAGTAGCTGCTGCCTACTCCATAGATGCGCGCTCGGCCCGCCAAGGCGGCGAACTGGGGTTCATAGGGCGCGACATGGCCCCGCGAATCCACATCCCGCCAGAGGTTTTCCGCACCCTCCCCCTCGATGCAATCTCGGAACCCATGTACACGGGCAAATATTGGAACATAGTGCGCTTCACCGAAGAGCGGCCCGCTTCCTACGACAAGTATCGGGACTCCATCAGCAGGCAGCTCTTTGCCGAGCGATCTGCCCAAGCCACAAGGGAACACCTCGAACTGCTCCAGAACGCATTTGAGGTGCGGCTGCGCGAAGAGGCCCTCCTGCCGCTAGTAAGCGCCTACCAGCGGCAGGATCTCTCCCCGCTGACCGCGGAATCGCTTCCCTTATATACTTTTGACGAGGGCGAGATCACCGTGGCAGCAGCGGTGAAAGTTCTGCAGGAACAAAACATCGGCTCTGGATTCGCCGACAGCGTGCAAGCAGCCTCCACGCTCAAGCGCATCGTCCTGAATCCCTTCCTCATCAAAGAGGCCGCACGGCGAGCGGGCTACTACCAAAAACCCGCAATTCAGCAGCTAAAAAAGATAAAAGAAGAGGAAGCCCTGCTCGATGGCCTCAAAGAAACCATAACCCAAGACCTAGACATATCCGAGGAGGACGTGCGCCGCTACTACGACAGCCACCCCGACATATTTAGCCACGAGCCTGCGGTATGGGTTGAGGAACTACTCCTGCCCACTGCCGACGAAGCGCAAAAAAAGAGAGCGCTGTTAGAAGGTGGCACACCCTTTGCCGACCTAGCGGGCGAAAGCCTGCGCTCGGACGCCATTGAGAAGGCCAATCGATTCCACTTCCACCCGCTGGAGAAGGCCATCTATCCCAAGCTGATGGCGACGCTTGAGGATGCACCCGAGGGCAAACTCATCGGACCCGTGGCCGTCGAGGGAGGCTTTTCCCTCTTTCGCGTCCTCAACCATGAGGATGCCTCCATCGAACCCTATGAACAGGTTCGGAGGCGGGCTGCCGCCCTGCTGCGCCGCGAGCGGGAGCACGGGCATCTGCAAGCCTTGTTGGAGGAATTGCGCGAAAAGTACGCCGCCCAGATCAAGATCGACGAATCGCGCCTGCGCGAAGCCGTGTCCGACAGTCTCCTGCGCCGCTGACAAGCTGTTCGGCAATTCCCAACGCAGCATCCGATATTTTCAGACGGCTTCTAAATCCCTTTACTCAGCCCTACCAAATTAGTATTCTACACACAAAGTTGATGGGCCAAACCCACCCGGCCCGTCGAGTGGAGACCCGCCGCCTGCCCAATTAGGAGGTAGCTATGGGATATTCCAGCAAACGACTCGTCCAGTCGTCGTCTTTCTTCTGCGCCTTGGTTTTTTGCCTCGGCCTGCTCGCCGACGGGCGCGAAGCACGCGCCCAACGCAACCAAGGATATCGGGTTACCAACAACAGCATCGTCGTTAGGACCGCCGAGCACTGGCGCAACTGGCAACTACCCGTCCATGCCGTTGACGTGCTACCCGAGGGAGGGGTTCGACCCCATTACTCGCGCCAGCGCTACAATATCCTCGACGACCAAGATACCTATACCCGCCCGCTGACCGATTTCAGGCGCAAGAAAAGCGAGCACGCCATCCTCAATATCGACAGCACCTTCACGCTCGATGTGAAGGGCAACGTCATTACCGACAGAAAAGACAACCCCCTCTATACCCACTTCGCCCGACCAGGTATCAGCCGGGTAGGGTCCAATCCGCAAGCAGCAAAAAATATCCTCGATGGCGATCCGAACACCTACTGGGAACCAGACCGCAACGATCCCCTCGACAAATGGTGGATTGAGGTGGACTTGGGCCGGGTCGTGGCCGTCGATGAGATTTTGTTGCACTTCGTAGGCGAAGAGCTCGGCGACCCGTTCCTGGGCTTCAGGGTCCTAATAGCGCCCGACCAAGAAGTCATTCTCGAAGACATGGCCGACGTGGAACTAGAGCGCGTCGGCGGCACGCAGGCACCCACCCGAGACCAGCGCGACTTCAGCTTCGCGCTGAAGCTAGAAAAGAGCTCAAAAAGCTGGCGCGGGCGGCTGGTGCAGACTATTCGCATCGTCGTCACCGATACCCGCGCCGGCCGCGGTACTGAAGTCGATGAAGAGCAGTGGTTAGCGCTCGATCCGTCAGACCAAGGCGACATCGTCTACTTTGTCAAG
>JAJEEZ010000503.1:0-22319 GCA_022820705.1 Candidatus Latescibacterota bacterium
TGGGGGGTTGTGTGTCTTCCCCGTGATGGTCGCGGCGTGTGGTGCTTGGGCCAGCCCCACGCTCGCTGTGCTGAGCAGGGCGACGAGGATGCTGAGGTATAGTTTCATCAGACTTTTCCGTGGTCGAAAATTTTCTTGAAATAGGAACTCCGTCCCTCAAAGCCGACTTTCCCTAGTCTTGCCCTAGTCCAAACGGTACGCCAGCAGCGCACCACCCCAGGTCGCGTAAAGATACCCATTGGCCACGGATAGATCTTCGAAGCCCCAACGTTCCCTGTCGGGTCCTTCGGGGCCGACCAAGGGATCACCTTCGATCAGCGCCCCGTACTCGGCTATAGTCCACGCTCTCACTTCATCGTATGGCCGGCCGTAGGCTACTCCATCGGCTAGGCCATAGGCTACTCCATCGGCAATCAGCAACTGCTTATCAAGTCGGTTTCTATCGCTCCGAGACAACGGCAGGTATCCTACTTCGCGCAGTTGATCGGAACTGGTGATATCGAACTCGACCAACTCTTGCGGCCAAAAGCGCTCGACATATAGCTTGTCGCCATCGATAGCTACCAACTTAGGCCCGTAGTAAGACCGAGGCCGAAAGGACTCTAGCGTATGCCGCTCGGCCTCGCGCAAAGCACGCGCATCGGCCACATCGATGACCACCAATTCGTGCTTGGTCCCTATGTAAGCGCGACTTCCGCGCACCCGTACATGGCATCGGCGCCTCCATACTGAGGGATCGTTGAAGGGATCGGGTATGGTCATTATCGCCTGCTCATCGCCCACTACCGGCATTCCCTCCACGTCGAGGGCGAACGCCTCGGCAATCAAGGCATCGCCCCGCTCCCGGATGAGGAGTAAACCGCCGTCTGTGGCTCCCCAATACTGGTAGGCCCACTTCCTCTTTTTAATGGCGGCGAACATAAGATGGCCCTTGAACTTGGGAGCGGCTGGGTCGCTGACGTCGAAGACGGCTATCCCAAGGCTGTCGCTGGGTAGCCCCTTGCGCCATCCGACGCTATAGACCAGCGAATCGACCACACATATTTCGGTAAAGCTCAACGCATGGGAGTCTAGCCTAGTGCTGCCGAGCAGACGCATCTGCTGCGGGTTGCTCAAGTCGGCGATGGAGATACCTCTTTGTCCGTTAGTCATGTAGGCGAGCCCGCCTTTGATGGCTAGGTCCTTATAGAACTGCTGGTCGGGAGCCTCTAGCACTCCCGTAGGCACTTGTTGGCTGGCAAAAGGGACCTCGACGTAGGAGATCACAAAAACGGCGGCAATTGCTGCACTCCACCCTATCGCCACCATGCGCCACGAGAGCATTGCCTCGCGGTAACGGCGAAACAGCACCACCGCCACCGCCAGTGCCGCCGCTGTCAAACCCAGACTGGCCAAGACCGTTACCCAAAACCGAGCCGAGTCCGTCGCCAAGCGCACCAAATGCCCTTGATCATCCAAGCCGATTGCGACGAGTGGATAGTGATTGAGAATCGGAAAAATGGCCGTTGCCGGGCCGGTGACGATCCCCCCCAACACCACGGCCAGCCCAATACCCACGGCGGCACCCTTGAAGGGATGATCGGTCACCACCGAGCCGATAAAAATTAGGGCGTAGAGCAGCGAAAATTGAGTAAACGACAGGGCGACCATGGACGCATAGTCAATGCTCTGCACGGTGACTAGCTGATATGACCGCCACTCTCGGCCCACTTCGAGATTGTCTAGACCCAGATATACCGTCGCCCAAGCCGCTAGCGCGACCAACAGCAGCCCGCCAAGCCCCACCAAGAACTTGACGGCCAGCACGGTCGCGCTCGACATCGGTTTGTCTAAAAGGAAGGACAGGGTCCCAGCGCTGCGCTCGTGGGCGATGGCGTCCATGGCCAGTATGATCGCCATCCACACCAGAATACCTCTAGGAGCAGTTAGGAGGAAATTCTCTGAGAAGAAGCGGTTGAAATCGGCATGGTGTCGCATCAGATAGACCAGCGCGGCGAGCGCGACGATTCCTAGCACCTTGGGCAGGATTTCGCGGCCCTCTTTCCACAACAGTGCGTATAAGGCACTCATAGCCGACCTCCTTGGGCCTGCTCTAGTGGGAACACCATGAGCGAACGCCCAATTAGGGTGTAGAAATGACCGCGGACGAGATGGAGCCGTCTCCAACCACGACTAAAAGAAGACCAAGAGTGTAGCTCGTCGGGCCAATAGCCCACGTACTCGTAGGTGTGATAAGGGGTCTGCCGATACACAGATAATCCATTCGATCCCGTACTGTACACCCACCCGTCGATTACTTTTATGGTAGTTCTAGCACTAAAAGACCAGTATCCGATTTCGCGTTGCGTATTGGGATCGTTGATGTAGAAGGCTACCAAGTCTCCGGGCCAGTACCGCTGGACGTAGAGCGTGTTGCCCTCACGGGTTATCAGGCGGCTCTTGTGAGCATCGTAATCCTTGTTGTAGTCGCTCATTTCCACCCGCACGGTCTCTTGTAGTGCCTCTAGATTCCGGGCGTCCACCGCGAGAAAACCTTCTTTATATCCTACCCATATCCGCTCATTGTGTATGTGTATGGACAGTTTGTGGTTCCACCAACCGGACATGGGGTCATTCTTGTAGTCTGCTGGTAGCTCTTCGACGACCAGGTCGTCTGCCCGTGCTGGCAGCCCTTCCGCATCTAACGCAAACGACACTATTCCCAGCTTGCCGCCCCAGCGTCCGTTGAGGATCAGCCCTTCGCCGCAGCGACCCCAGTCCCAAGATGCCTCTATATCGTCGCCAATTATCCGGTGTCCTTTGAAGACCGGGTGGGCCGGATCTCCGATACTGAAGACGGCGATGCCGAGGCTGTCAGCGGGCAACCCCTTGCGCTGGCCGAGGAGGTAGGCCAGCGAATCCACGACCGCGATCCGGCGCATTGACCACAACGGCACCTCTACGGTGGCTAGTAGCTCAGGCTTAGTAGGATCGCGCAAATCCACGACCGCCAAGCCCCCTTCAGTCGCCACATATCCCCGCTCCCCGACGACGGCCAAATCGAGATAGGCTCCCTCTTCGGGAGTCAGTACACTCAGCGGGCCCGGTTTCGGTGGCCTAGACTCAGGGGTTAGATCCATCACCGTTATGAAGGCGATCAGGGCCAGCCAGCCAGAGACAATGGGCTTCCAGCCGAGACCAGCTCCGCGAAAGCGGCGCAAAAGTGCTATGGAAACGGCCACACCCACCGCCATCGCCGCCGCTGTCGCGCCTAACCGAAAAAAATAAAGCCAAGGATCGCCCACCATGCGGACGATCTTACCCTTGCCGCTTCCTATATTGAAGTAGAAGGATGGCTTGAGCGCGGGGAAATGTTTGAACACGTTGCTGGCCTCTATACCTATACCCAAGACGATCAGCAGCACAACACCCAAGGCGGCCCCTTTGAGTGGGTGATCAGCCACCATTGAGCTGGCGAAAATCAGGCTATAGATCGCCAGCCCCGATGTAAGGGAGACTAGCAACATGTTGACATAGCCTACCTCCTCAACGAGCCGCTTTAGATGGGGAGACCAAGCACCGCTACTGCCGTAGCCGTAGCGATAGCCGTCAGATCCCAGCCCTTCCAAGTCCACATACACCGTCGCCCAAGCCCCGGCAGCTACCACTAACAGGGCCGCTGCGCCGATGACGTATTTGGGCAGCAACACTTCCGCAGCCGACAAGGGCTTGCCCAGCAAAAACGCTAGAGTGCCCTTGCTGCTTTCCTTGGCTATCGAGTCCATTCCCAGCACGATACCACAGACCACTACAAAGATCGTAATCCACTCATTAAAGTTTCGGGCGAATTCCGCGTTGAACTCCGCGTTCTGCCGCAGCGCCACCACCACCGCGCATAGCCCCAACCCCACCAGCACCTTCGGCAGTTCCTCGCGGCCTTCCTTCCACAGCAATGCGCGCCAAGCCCTCACGATGGAAGTCCCCCTTGCGGCGTCACGTGTTCGACGAAACTCTCCTCCAAGCTCAAGTCGATCACCTCAACAACTTGTCCGCCCGCCTGTTCGATCTGCGCTTTGGCCTCGTCGCCATAGTCGAAAATCGTCAACAGCCGCTGGCGTCCCTCGCCCTGCACGCCGCGCAGCCCGGTCACCCCGGCAAAATCCACCGCGTCCTCAGTCCGCACCAGCACCCGTTTAACCTGCTGCCGCACCGCGTCCAACTCGCCGCAAACCAAGAGCTTGCCCTGGTCGATAATGGCGACTTGGTCGGCCACCCGCTCGACTTCGTGGACTAAATGCGATGAGAAAAACACCGTCCGGCCTTCCGCGCTGATGACTTGGATGATGCTTTCGAGCACATCGCGGCGCACGATCACGTCCAGCCCCGAAGCCGGCTCGTCGAGGATCAACAACTCCGGGTCGTGGCCCAGCACCAAAGCTAGATTGAGTTGGGCGTTCATGCCCCGCGACAGGTGCTTGATCTTTTGCTTGGGGTCCAGCCCAAAGTGCTCGATCAGTGCGGCGACTTTCTGCTGATCCCAGCGCGGATACAACTGCCCGGCAAACCACGCCACCTCCTCGACCTTCATCCAGTCGTACAGCACCGGATTGTCCGAGATGTAGCCCACTCGCTCCTTGAGTTCCTTTTCGTGGATGTGCGGATCTTGACCCAGCACCTCCACCGCGCCGGCGGTAGGTTTGAGCATATTCATCAGTATTTTGATGGTCGTGGTCTTGCCGGCCCCATTGCGCCCCAAAAAGCCGAAGATGCTGCCCTCGGGCACCTCTAAGTCTAGCCCATCTACCGCTCGGTGATTGCCAAAGGTCTTAACCAAGCCTGCGATGCGAATCGCCGCTGCTGCCATAGTTGCTTCTCCTATTGGCTGCTGAATTTTTCTAGGGTTTCCTCAAACACTCGGCGCAGGCTCGCCGCATCCAGCCCAAGCTGCGTCCCTTCCACCAGTGCTTTTTCCATTAGGTTGCGAACGATATTCAGCCGCTCTTCAGTACTCATAGAAACTCCCTTTTCAGCGACATACGTTCCCATGCCGCGCCTTTTGTAGATGACGCCCTCGCGCTCCAATTCGAGATAGGCGCGGGCGACGGTGTTCGGGTTGATTAGCTGGGCGCTGGCCACGGCTCGCACCGAGGGCAGCTCGTCGTCGGCTTTGAGGGTGCCGGTGGCGATGTGGTACTTGATCTGCTCGATCAGTTGCAAGTAGATCGGCACCCCTCCAGCGGTATCGAGGCGCAGATGCAGCGCATCCCCTCCACGTGTAATTTTGCGTTTAGCCATAAGCGTCTTCTCGAATTGTACGAGTGATTTACTGATGTTACGCAGTTGTGTCTTTATCCTGCTATATTCCCCGTATGGACAAACAACTCTTCCGGCGACCTACTCGAATTTATCCCCGGCCACGGCTGCACTACCATCAACCTCCACGACCACCTCTACGCACTGCGCGCCAATCGGCTGGAGGCGATTGGGGAAATCGCTGGCTGCGGCAAAGTCTGCTTACTACCAAAGTTTCGCCATGCTGAACTGAGGAGGCGATTGTCAGGCGACCCCTTCGGCCACCGCCTTGCTCTCCTCCTCGCAGCCATTAACGGGTACCTGTTGAAAGCAGCACTTTGATCCGTCCCCACGACCGAGCCTCAACGCTCGTCGCAGTAGCCGAAGGAGAAACGGGTTGCCAAGCGGGATAATCTCCGCCCAAACCGTTGGTCAGATTGACCAAGTTGCTCCCGTCTATATCAACAACCCAAACTTCCTGGTCCCCTTGCTCGTTATCGGCAGAGAAAGCGATTTTCATGCTGTCGGGCGACCAAGTAGGCCCAGGAGTGGTCGGTCTAAACTGGCCGGGTTCAAGGTCTGCTTGTTGATAGGGTAGATCAGGAAGAGGAATCACCCGGAAATCTATCCGGTTCAGGATATCTTCTATCGGCTCAGAAGGCTGCGGGACCTCACCGGGAGCGAAGATAGCTAGGTATAGGTAGGCATCGCCCTCAGAGTCCTGCAACACGACATCTGCTAGTTTGGTTCCGTCCGGAGAAAGACCACGATTATCGATGGAACCTTTGACTATCCAAGCCGCCTCCCTCCAATCCATAAGTGAGGAGCCACTGCCGTCCAGCGCGACAACGAACACTTCAGGGTCCCCTATGCGGTGCTTTATGAAGTAAATGAGACTTCCGTCTTCAGCCCAAACCATATCGTTATATCCGGGATTTGTTAGAGATCCCATTTGTTGCGGATTGCCGCCATCGGCGTCCATCACCCAGACGTCACCAATGGAATAATCGGCACCAACGTCGAGGTAGGCGATCTTCGTGCCATCTGGAGACCAAGCTGGGCTAACGCAACGCCCGTGCCGACCTTGGGTTAAGTTGACGGGGTCGCTCCCATCCGCATTCATAATCCACACGTCTTCGTATCCATCGCGACCAGAGATAAATGCGATTTTACCGTCGGCTTGCCCCCAGCCAGCGACGGCCAGCCCCAGCGTTGCCAAGCAGGCGATCAGTAGGGATCGATGGGTCATAACGTAGCTCCTTTCATGGATTAATCGGTTTTTTCCTTTTTAAGATCTGACGTTACGCACAGGCTCCTAGGTATGAGATGCTGAGCTAAGCGAAGCGGAGTCGAAGCATCTATTACCTCGATGCCCATGCGTAACATCAGTGATTTACTGTCTTAAATCATTAATACAGTATAAAAAAGGTTTGTCAAGCACTTTTGGCAAAAAAAGCGGGCGAGGGATAAAGTTCCCTCGCCCGCATTGGGGTTAGTTGTTGTTTTTCTAGTTGGTCGTCCCGCCCGCTAAATAGCCGCGTCGCCGGTCTCCCCGGTGCGGATGCGCACGACCTCATCGACCGACAGTATGAAAATTTTGCCATCGCCGATCTGACCCGTGCGCGCCGCCCCGCACACAGCATCTACGCACTGCTCGGCGAGGTCGTCCTTCACCACCACCTCGACCTTGATTTTGGGCGTAAAATCGACGACGTACTCGGCACCGCGATAGATCTCCTTGTGGCCCTTCTGGCGGCCAAACCCCTTGACCTCGCTGACTGTTATGCCTTGGATGCCCAACTTGCTCAGTGCTTCTTTGATCGCGTCCAGCGCATTGGGCCGCACTACGCACATTAGCATTTTCATATCGCCATCTCCTCGCGCTTATGTTAGAGCTTCTAAGGTAGGCTGCCGCATCCTCTGGCGCAATAACTGGGATCGCTTTAGACTTTTAACTTTCCTTTTTCGCTACCCTAGCTCAATATGATGATTGTGAATGCAGTGCCGGCTGTCGGCCTGCTCGCGCTTTTAGCTATAGCTGGCCGCGAAAGTCAAGCGGCACCCCCAGCGGCCGAGGGCGATATACCTCGGACAGCGTGGCCCGAAAGCTGGTTCCACCCGCCGCGCACGGCCTCGGAAGTCGGCTTAACTTCCTTCCATCAGTCGCCCATGCTCGACGAACTCGTGGCTGCTGGCGAGTTGCCGCCAGTGGAGGAGCGGCTCCCCGACGACCCGATTGTCGTCGAGCCAATCGACGGGATTGGGACCTACGGGGGCACCGCGCGGCTGTTCCTCGCTGGTGAACAGCTCCTCAACGTGCCCGAGGGGACCCTGCGTCCGGGGCCACAGCTCCAGCTAACCCTGCCCAACTTTGCCGCGCGGGTCGAGTACCACAACGACGCGCAGACCCTGACGGTCTTCCTCCGGCCAGGTCACAAGTGGTCCGACGGCCACCCGGTGACAGCCGACGACTTTGTCTTTTGGTTCGATCGCGTCCACATGAACAAAAGCCTCACGCCCGTAGTGTCGCCGCGCTTTAAGGGAGCCCGCATCGAAAAACACAGCCCCCACGTCTTTAGCTATCACTTTCCCCAGCCGATGCCGCTTTTTGTCAAGCACCTCGCCCACAACAGCTCGCATCTGTCGGCCCCAGCGCACTTTATGCACCGCTATCATCCCGACTTTACCGACGCGGATCAGCTAGAGCGCGAAGCAGTGGAACTCGGCGTGCAAGACTGGCGCACCTACTTCCAAGCCGTTCTCAACACGCGCGACCTAATGGTCTTTCACAAGCCGGTGCAAACCGCTTACGTGGTGGTCAGTAAGACTTCGACGCGCGTCCGCTACCGCCGCAACCCTTACTACCCCAAAGTAGATCCAGCCGGCAATCAACTGCCCTATATAGATTACCTCGAAGTCCAGCGAGTTGACAGCCCCGAGATCATGGCAGCTAAAGCGGCCACCGGGCAGGTCGATTTTGCCGGGCGGCAGTTTAAGACCGCCGACATCCCGCTGTTTAAGCGCTTTGAGCAGGACAACGGCTACGAGACCTACCTCTGGCCTCGTCCCTACGGCTCGGACGTGACCTTCATGATCAATATGACCCACCCTGACGAGCGGCTCAGACAGATTTTTCAGGACGTGCGCTTTCGCCGCGCCCTCTCGCTGGCTATCAACCGCGTGGAGATCAACGACATTGCCTATTACGGGCAGGGGGTCCCACGCCAGTTGACGGTCGTATCTTCGAGCCGCTACTTTGAGCCTTCCTTTGCCACCGCTTGGGCCGAGCACGATCCGCAACGCGCCCGCGCCCTGCTCGACGAGATGGGGCTGATTGACCGCAACGGCGATGGCCGGCGCGACCATCCCGATGGCCGACCGCTCGAAATCACGCTGGAGTACACGATCGGGGAGACGCCGAAGCAAGTCACGGTGGACTTGGCGACCGCTCACTGGCGCGAAGTGGGGCTGCACATCAACCGCAAGCAAATAAGCGGCGCACTGCAAGGCATCCGCACCCGAGGCGGGGTTATGGACATGAGCATCTGGCACGCCGATCGCAACGCCGACATCCTCTTTCCCATCGAGCCTTTTTGGTACGTGCCCATGCACGTGGGGCAGGAGGTGACCCAGTGGCCGGAGTGGTCGCGGTGGTACCGCTCGGACGGAGCGCGCGGCTGGATGCCGCCCGACAAGGTCCGGGACCTAATCGCTTGGTGGGAGGTGCTCCGCCGTACATCAGACCTCCAAGAGCGCATCGCCATGGGCAAGAAAATTCTCCAGAGCCAAGCCGAAAACCTGTGGGCACTCGGCGTCATCGGCCTAGGGCCACATCCCGTCATCGTTAGCAACCGGCTGCGCAATGTCCCTCGCCAAGGCTATTGGGGATGGGACTCGCGCTGGTCTTGGCCCTACTATCCAGAGACTTGGTACCTGCAACAAGACTGAGCCATGATCAACTACATCATCCGCCGCGTCCTAATTATGATCCCCACCCTGCTGGCCGTTTCGGTGCTGGTATTTGTCGTCATCCAGTTGCCGCCCGGGGACATCATCACGTCGCGCCTGCAAGAGCTACAGGCCGAGGGCCAAGACATCTCCGAGGAACAAATCGCCGCCCTGCGCGCCCGCTACCACCTCGACGATCCGATGGTTATCCAATACTTCAAGTGGATGGGCGGCTTCCTCCGAGGCGACATGGGCTATTCGGTGATGTACGGCCAGTCGGTCAACAACCTGATCTGGGAGCGGCTTGGCTACACCTTGCTGATTACCTCGACCGCGACCTTGTTGACTTGGCTGGTCGCCTTTCCGGTGGGCATCTATTCGGCCCTGCGCCAGTACTCGGTGCTCGACTACACAGCGACCCTCGCGGCCTTCGTCGGTCTGGCGACGCCCAACTTCCTGCTGGCGCTGGTTTTGATGTATTTGGGATACGAGTGGTTTGGAATCGCCGTGGGCGGGCTGTTTTCCCCCGAGTACGCGAGTGCGCCGTGGAGCTTGGCCAAGTTCGGCGATTTGCTCGGGCATCTGTGGATCCCGGCCGTGGTCGTCGGCACGGCCGGCATGGCCGGGCTGATGCGGATCATGCGCGCCAATCTCCTCGACGAGCTAGGCAAGCCCTACGTGACCACGGCACTGGCCAAGGGCCTTGGTCCGGTCCGCTTGGTGATTAAGTACCCATTGCGGATTGCCATCAATCCCTTTATCAGCACGGTCGGCTGGATGCTGCCGCACCTGATCTCCGGCTCGGCCATCACTAGCGTAGTGTTGAGCCTGCCGACGACTGGCCCCTTGCTGCTCGACTCCCTCCGCAACCAAGACATGTATTTGGCGGGCAGTTTCCTGCTCATGCTCAGCGTTCTGACGATAATAGGTACCCTGCTGTCGGACATTCTCTTGGCCATTGCCGACCCGCGCATCCGCTATGAGTGAAGACCGCCCCACAACCCAACTAGCCGACGCCTCGCAGTGGCGTCTGATGTGGATGCGCTTCCGCCGCCATCGGCTGGCTCTGGCCGGCAGCGCGGTGCTGGTTGCGCTCTACGGCCTCGCGGTTTTGTGCGAATTTGTCTCGCCTTACCAGCCCGATCAGCGCCACGCGCAATACGTCCTCTGCCCGCCGCAGTCGATTCGCTTCTTCGACGGCGAGGGGCGCTTCCACTGGCGGCCCTTTGTCCACGGCGTGCGGCAAGACACAGCCGCTGGCCCGTGGCAGCGCGAATATCTCGTCGATACTGAGGCCGTGTATCCGATCCGCTTTTTCGCGCGCGGCCCGGCCTACGAGTTTTGGGGGCTTTTCAACGCGGACTTGCACCTGTTCAGCGCGGGCAGCGGGCCGTTGTTTCTCTTTGGCACCGACGACTTGGGCCGCGATCTGTTCAGCCGAATCATACATGGGGCGCGCATTTCGCTCACCATTGGGCTAATCGGCGTGGCTCTGACCTTCCTCATCGGCATCCTGCTTGGGGGAGTAGCGGGTTATTACAGCGGCTGGGTCGATGTGGTAGTGCAGCGGATGATCGAGGTCCTGATGGCCGTGCCGCAGCTACCGCTGTGGATGGCGTTGAGCGCGGCGCTGCCAGCGCACTGGCCGCCGCTGCATATTTACTTCGGCGTCACCATCATCCTTTCGCTGATGGGCTGGACCGGGTTGGCGCGGGTGGTGCGCGGCCGCTTTCTGTCGCTGCGCGACGAGGATTTCGTGGTCGCCGCCCGCCTATCGGGCACCCACGAGTTGAAGATCATTTTCAAACACCTACTGCCGTCGTTCCTCAGCCACGTGATCACCTCGGCCACTCTAGCGGTGCCGGGCATGATTCTCGGCGAGACCGCGCTGAGTTTTTTGGGGATTGGGCTGCGGGCACCCGTGGTTAGCTGGGGGGTGCTGCTGCAAAAGGCGCAGAACTTTCAGGCCGTGGCCATGGCACCGTGGCTGTTGCTGCCGGGGCTTTTCGTGGTCATCGCGGTCTTAGCTTTCAACTTGGTCGGCGATGGGATGCGCGACGCGGCCGATCCGTATGCGAGCCATTAGTTGCCTTTTGGCGCGTCGAGAAAACTCCGGCCCAACGAATCCTCGTAGCCATTTTCTTGGTGGTTATTTGTGGTGTATATTAGGTGTATGTCCCGCACCAACGTAAATATCGACGATCAGGCGTGCGCAGAGGTAATGCGCCGCTATCGGCTGACGACCAAGAGGGAGGCGATCAACTTCGCGCTACGCTCACTCGCGGCCGAGCCCCTGTCCATTGACGAGGCTCGTCAGCTTCGCGGGTCGGGTTGGGAAGGCGATCTCGACGCGCTGCGCTCTAGTCGGACGACGTGATTCTGATCGACACTTCAGCTTGGGTCGAATTTCTGCGCGACACCGACTCCGCAGTCTGCATCCGCGTCGACGTCCTATTGGCGCACGAGATTGCCATCTGTGATGCCGTGCGGATGGAGGTCTGCGCCGGTGCGCGGGACGAATCTCATCTGCAAAGTCTACGCCGACTGCTCGCACGAGCAGTCACCATCCCGACGCTGCCGACGGACTACGATGATGCCGCAACTCTCTACCGCCGTTGTCGGCAGGAAGGGGAAACCGTGCGCAAACTAATTGACTGTCTCATCTCCTCTGTAGCCATACGCGCGGGTATTCCCATTCTGCACAACGATTCCGACTTCAACGCGATCGCACGCCATACGGAGTTGCAGATCGACGTGTGATATGGGTTGCAGTTCACGAGTCTCTGCTTGACCTTAGAAGCACAACTCACGAGTTAGGAAAGAAGTAACCACTTATGACCGCTCCCCTACTCGACGTCCACGACCTGAGCGTGCGCATCACTCGCGACGAAGGCGTGGTGCGGCCGCTCAACGGCGTCAGCTTCCGCATCAACACTGGCCAAGCCGTGGGCATCGTCGGCGAAAGCGGCTGCGGCAAAACCATGACCTCCAACGCCCTGCTGCAGATTTTGCCGCCAGCAGCCGAGATTACCAGCGGCCACATCCGCTACCGCCGCAAGCTGGACGAGCGCGAGATTGACCTCGCCGCGCTCGAAGCGCACAGCGACGAGATGCATCAGATCCGAGGCGGCGACATCTCCATGATCTTCCAAGAGCCAATGACCGCGTTCTCGCCGGTGCACACTATTGGCAACCAAATCGCCGAGATGATCCAACTCCACGACTCGCTATCCTCAGAGGCAACGCGGCAGCGCGTCGTCGAGCTGTTGCACCTAGTCGGCATCCCCGATCCGCAGGACCGCGCCGACGACTACCCCTTCCAGCTTTCGGGCGGAATGCGCCAGCGGGCAATGATTGCCATGGCGCTGGCGAGCAATCCGCGGCTCCTAATCGCCGACGAGCCAACCACAGCGCTCGACGTGACCGTCCAAGCGCGGGTACTCAAGCTAATCCAGCGGCTTCAGCGCGAGCTAGGACTGGCGCTCATGCTAATCACTCACGATCTAGGCGTGATCGCGCACACGGTCGAATACGTCTATGTGATGTACATGGGACGGATTGTCGAAGAGGGACCGGTAGCCGCAATTTTCGACAGCCCGGCGCATCCTTATACCGCAGCCCTGTTGCAATCCATCCCCAGCCTGACGGGCAAACGCCGGCACATCGAGCCGATTGAGGGCAGCGTCCCCAGCGCGTACGCCCTGCCCGAGGGATGCCCCTTCCACACCCGCTGCACGCAAAAGGTCGGCCCCATTTGCGAGCAGCAAATGCCCGCGTCCGCGGAAGTGGGGCCACATCACCACACCCGTTGTTTCATCCACACCGAAGAAGGAGGGGATTAGCACGATGTCCACAGGGGCTACAGACGCCCTCCTGCAAGTACGAGGGTTAAAAAAGCACTTTCCCGTGCACCGGGGGCTTTTACAGCGACAAACGGGTTGGGTAAAGGCCGTGGATGGTGTGAGCTTCTCGCTCGCCCAAGGCAAAATTTTGGGGCTGGTCGGCGAGAGCGGGTGCGGCAAGACCACCACCGGGCGGATGATTCTCCGCGCCCTAGACCCAACCGCCGGGGAGATCCTCTTTCGGCAACAGGACGGGCAGGTCGTCGATATGGCCCAACTCGGCCGCCGCGAAGTCGTCCAAGCGCGCCGGCAGATGCAGATGATTTTCCAAGACCCGTACTCGTCCCTAAATCCGCGGATGCCCGTGCGCGATCTAATCGCCGAGCCGCTCCGGTCTTATGGCTGGTCGGCGCGCGACAGCCACACGCGCGTAGGTGAACTGATGGAGCGCGTGGGACTCGACCCCAGATACGCGCGCCGCTATCCGCACGCCTTCTCCGGCGGCCAGCGGCAGCGCATCGGCATTGCCCGCGCCCTGGCCTTGAGCCCGTCGCTCATCGTCGCCGACGAGCCAGTCTCCGCGCTCGACGTCAGCGTGCAAGCACAGATTCTCAACTTGCTCCGCCAATTGCAGACCGACCTCGACCTCACCTTGCTCTTTATCGCCCACGACTTGAGCGTGGTGCGCTATCTCTGCGACGAAGTGGCCGTCATGTACCAAGGCCGAATCGTCGAACAGGCCGCAACCGAAACCCTCTTTACCCAACCGCAGCATCCCTATACGGCCATGTTGCTAGAGGCCGCACCCGCACCCGACCCCCACGTCTCGTGGATGGAAGAAGACGAAGACGCCAGCGAGTCTGGCGAACCAACGCCGACCGACGACCAAGGATGCGCGTTCGCGCCGCGCTGCCGCTACCAAAGCGACCTGTGCAGCCAGCAAATGCCCGCGCTGGAAGGCGAGTCGCACCTAGCCGCCTGCCACCACAAAGACGAGTTGGAACTGCACGGCGTGTAGTATTCTTTATTTGGCTGCGTAATACGGTTCCGCGTCAAATCCCGGATACCGCGTCGCCATCCCCGCGATAAAATCTTCCGTCCACAGCGCGTCGCCCGGCGGCGGGAAGCCCAGCAGTTCGCGCTGGCGCGGGGTGGCTTCGGCCATGAAGCGGTTCATGGCTGCACCTTGGGCACCGCTTTTATACGTGAAGGTGCGACCGCCATCCCAAGGGCGGTCCTTGCGGGTGAAGCCCACCCACATGACCGGGCGGTGTCCCGCTGGCGCAGTGAAATCCGAGGCAGCGTGGCGAGTGAAGACGCTGTAGAGGCACACCGAGCCGCCGGATACGATCATCGGCACGGCTTCCGCGTCTGAGCGGCCCTTGGGCACCATGCGGATCGGGGCCATCCCTTCCTCGACGTCGTCGAAGCAGTAGAAACACACCAAATTCATAAAGTCGTCTGGCTCGATGATTGGCCCCAGTGTGTTGTTGCCGTAGTCGATGTGGAAATTGGTTCCGTATTCCTCGCCGGCGTATTTCATGCCTAGGTGGCCCTCGCAGAGCCGAATCTCGCGCGTGCCTAAGACCCGCTCAGCCGCGTCAGTCAGATCGGGATGGACGGTGACGTGATTGAGACCGGAGTGGTCCCAAGGGAAGAGTCTTTGCTGAGGGGTATCGTTGCGGCGGTCGTTGGCTAGGTATTGGTCGTAGGGCGGGGCAAAATGAGTGAAGAAGCCGTCGAGCGCGGCTTGCTGTTCGTCTTTAGTAAGGAAGTTTTCGACGATCAGAAAGCCCTGTTCTTTGTACGTAGCAAGTTGGGCGTCGGTGATGTGCATTTGCTATTGCTTGTCGGCGTAGATCCCCACAATGCGCTGCAACAGGTCCAGGGCCTGCCCGCGCTCGCGCTGGAAGGCGTTGCGGCCGATGATGGAGCCAAAGCCGCCGCCATCGCGGATGCCGGTAATTTCCTCGATAATTTCCTCTTCGCCCTTGGCTGGGCCGCCAGAAAAGATCACCACGCGCCGCCTGTTGAACGCCGATTGCACCACATGACTCACGCACTCGGCCAAGGTGCCAGCCGGCACATCCGCATACGCCTTGCGGGCCTCGTCCTGCTCAATGTGAGCCGTAGGCGGTTTGACCTTGATAACATGGGCCCCTAGCTGGGCGGCAATTTGAGCGGCGTACGCAGTGACGTCGAGCGCGGTCTCTCCGTCCTTGCTCAAGTCCGTGCCGCGCGGATAAGACCAGACCACCACGATCAAACCATGCCGCTTGGCCTCTTCGGCCAAGGCTTGCAGCTTCTCGTACATCTCCTGACGCAGGGCCGAACCCGGATAGACCGTGTAGCCGATGCCGACACAACCCAAGCGCAGGGCAGCGGCAATGGAGCCGGTGAGCGACTGAGTGGGGTCTGCGTCGGAGTGGAGGTTTTCGCGGTTGTTGAGCTTGAGGATCAGCGGCAGATCGCCGGCGTAATCGCGCGCACCCGCTTCGAGAAACCCGAGCGGAGCGGCGTATGCACTGAGACCAGCATCAATAGCCAACTCAAAGTGATAGCGCGGATCATACGCGGGTGGGTTGGGAGCGAAGCTGCGCCCAGGGCCGTGCTCAACGCCCTGATCTACGGGCAGAATGACCAGCTTGCCCGTGCCGCCGAGCGCGCCGTGGTTGAGCAGACGCGCCAAGTTGGTCAAGGTGCCGGGATTGTCGCTGCCATACCAGCTTAGAATTTCGCGGATGCGCTCTTGCATTTTGTACCTCTCTCGCATGTGGGAATAGAGAATTGACAAAAAGAAAAGCTCCTCAATCGCGCAAAGCGCGCTAAAGGAGCTTAACAAAATGGCGGGGACGACGAGACTCGAACTCGCGACCTTCGGCGTGACAGGCCGACGTTCTAACCAACTGAACTACGCCCCCGTTTACTCAAAGAAGGTAAAAGCCAGATCAAAGGCTGTCAATGGACGACCGAGGCTTTGGCCTGCGCAGCGCTCTCTTTTCTCAACCGCTTGAGCGCACCGCGCCTGAGCTGGCGCTTGAGCGGGCTGAGGTGGTCGATGAAGAGCTTGCCGTCGAGGTGGTCGATTTCGTGCTGGAGGGCGCGGGCGTAAAAGCCTTCGCCCTCAGTTTTGAAAGGCTGACCATTCAAGCCAATGGCCTCGACCTCGACCCAAGCATAGCGCTTGACATCGCCGTACAAGTCGGGAAAGCTCAGACAACCCTCCTCGCCGATTTGCTCGCCTTCGTGGCCTGTGATCTTGGGATTGATTAAGGCCATGGGTTGGCAGTCCGGCTGATGGACAGTCACATCGACGACGCAGACCCGCTTGAGGACGCCAATCTGCGGGGCGGCAAGCCCGACCCCCTCCGCGGCGCGCATGGAATCGAAGAGGTCGGCGACAAGGGTGCGAATGGCGTCATCTACTTCTGCAACTCGCGCACACTTCTGGCGGAGACACTGCGCTCCGAACAGCGCGATTTCGCGTTTCATGTGTCCAAGGGGTCTAATTCGAGGGCAATATAGTGCAGGCCCAAATCGGCGAGTGCAGCCACTAGGGCCGAGCGCAACGGGGCCTCAGCGAGGCGGGCGATGGCTGCTGTGGGCAAGCGCAGGATGAGCATCTGGTCGCGCTGTTCGTACGCAGCCGGCAGCAGCGAATGCGCTGCGAGTAGCGGATTGACCCGCGCAAAGAGCGGCTCGTCGGATTCGGAGTCGGCGATGGAGAGCAGCACCTCGTTCATGCTGCCGGAGCGAAAGCCGCACAGATCAACGGTAGTTTGCAGATAGCCAATTTCCCGCAAGTGCTCCATCAAAGATCGACGCGCATCCGAATCGCCCAGCAGGCGCGTCAAGCCCTCAGCGGGCAACTCAATGCGCGACAGCGTCTCGTGGTGGCGGGCGCGGACCTGATCGAAGCCACAGACCTCGCGCAGATAGTGCTCGGCGCGGTCGATTTGGCGCAGCCCCTCGGCGGTAACGGGCGTGCCGTAGGGGAAGCGCGACGAGAGACAGGCCATGGCCGGGCGGTCCCACACCGTCAGCCCCCAGCGCTTGGCTAGGGCGCGCACGTCATCCTTGGTCAGGCCCGCTTCGGCTAAGGGCGCGTGTACGCCGCGCTCGCGAGCAGCCGCAGCCCCGGGGCGAAAATCGCCGATATCGTCGGCGTTTTGGCCGTAGAGGATGTAATGGACGTTGAGGGTGCGCGCGAGCTGCTCCATGTGGGTGAACAGCTCTTGCTTGCAGTAGTAACAGCGGTTGGGCGCGTTTTTGGCGTAGTCGGGATTGTCCAGCTCGCGAGTCTTGACCACCTCGTGGCGGATGCCGAACTCGCGGGTGATCTCGGCGGCCTTCTCCAACTCGCCGGTGGCGTAGCTCTCAGAGTCCGCAGTAACGCAGATGGCACCCTCGCCCAAAACCCGCTGGGCTGCTACCGCCAGCGTGGCGCTATCGACCCCGCCCGAATAGCCGACCAGCACCTGTCCCATCGGGCGCAGAATGCTTTCGAGGTGCGCTAGTTTTTCGTCTAGGGAAATCATGACGGTCAGAAAGGGGACTTTTCCGCGGACGCGGCGCAGGGCATGATCGCAGCGTCAACCATGCCATGCAAAATCTTCTTGTCGGCTGGGAACACTAGGGCTTGGATGCCGCACAGGCGCGGCGCATCGCCGATGACGTAGTAATAAGGACGCAGCATCACCCGGCCCCGCATGGGCACGACCTCGTCGCGGTGGAAGTCGTAGTAGCGCACGGTGCGGCGGGCGGCCTTGTGGAACTCCTGCAAGATATAGGGCTGGTGATCGAAGCGGTCGAGGGCTTCTTGCACGCGCTCGGCCCATTCGGCTTCGGACAAATCGTGACCGATAGACACGCCCTTGCTCTCATACGCTATGTTGGAAAAACCCGAGGGCTTGAGCACCAGTTCGCGCTGCTTCTTGGTTAGGTGCTTCAACTGCTGCCAGTCGCTGACGGGCTGGCCGCCAATATCGAGGCCGGGAATGATGGCGTGCGGCGGCAGCGGCCGCGCATCGACAATCCACGAGCGCGGGATCAGGCTGTCTAAGGCGGCAAAAGGCTCCTTGCCCAAGGTGCGACGCCAATAGGATTTGAGCGCGGGGTGGTGATAAAACGCCAACCAGAGCTTTTCTTCGAGATATGCCTTCGGCGGCGGGGTCAGGCACAGGGCGTTTTTCTTGGTGAAATAGGTAAAAAGCTCGGCCTTGGGAATGTTTTTGAGGTCGAACAGCTCGAAGAAGCGATAGGCCGCGTCAATGCGCCAAGGGGTTTGCTCGTCAGCGCCTTGAAGGAAGAGGCCATTTTCGTCAAAGCGGGCCTCGCGCGGATGGGCACTGCGGGCCGGTTTGCCAGCCGCTCGCAAGCGCTCGACCAGCCATTCCATTTCTCGGCGATAGGCCTCGGACTCGTCCGAGACGAAGAGGGCGAAATGCGGCTCATCCACCTTGGCGGCAGCGGCAATAGCTTCGTAGAATGGGTCGATCAGGCCGCGGGCACCGCCGATGATGTCGTAGCCGAGATCCGCATAGACCTCCGAGACTTGGGCGGTGAAGCCCATGCCACCAGGGATGGCGTCCAGCTCGACTAGCTTGAAGCCGTCCTCGGTGAGCAGCAGGTCTGGGCGAATGACCAAGGGCAACTGGGACTTGATGCGATTCCAGAGGCCCATTTCGCGCACGGCACTAGGTTTGCCCAAGTCCAAGTACTCGTGAATCCAAGGCGGCTCAATGCCTTTGACGCTCTGGTGGTAGAGCTGATTGGAGGCCTTGTAAAACTGATGGAGGACGCCGCCGAGTTGGTCTAGGTAGCGGTGTTGCGCTGGCGAGAGCCAGAACGGCTCTGGGGCAATGCGCCACGGCAGATTGCTGTCCGGGTGTAAATGGGTGCGGTCGCCTTCAAAAAGGCCACCGGCGGGACAATGGGCATTGATGTGGAGGCAGAGCGCTTTGAGGTCGGGTGCAGTACTGGGCAGGGACATCGAATAGGCTCGCTAAGATGTATGCCCATTAATTTAGGATGAATGGTACGCTAGGTCAACGACGGGCCTGTTGGCCTTTGGCAAGAACAAGCCGACACCGCATATTTGCTCAGGTGACGAAGGAGCGCGATATGGAGCTGATAGGCAGGCGTTGCCTAGTGACCGGCGGCGGGCGCGGCATTGGCCGGGCTATTGCCTTGGCCTTGGCGCGAGAAGGGGCACACGTGGCGCTTTTGGCCCGCACCGGATCAGAACTGGACGAGACAGCCGCGCTTTTGGCAGACCAAGGTCAAGCGGCGTTGAAACTACGGGCGGATGTGGGGCGGCGCGAGGAAGTAGATGCGGCCATTGAGCATGTGCTCGCAGCTTGGGGCAGGGTCGATGTGCTGGTCAACAACGCGGGAATTCAGGGGCCTATAGGGCGGGTGGAAGAGGTCGATCCAGAGGCTTGGATGCAGGTGGTGCAGGTCAACCTCGGCGGCTGTTTCTACTGCACCCGCAAGGTCTTGCCGGCCATGATCGCCCAGCACTACGGCAAGATCATCAACCTCTCAGGCGGCGGCGCGGTGGGGCCGCGGCCCTTCTTTAGCGCGTATAGCGCCTCCAAGGCCGGAGTCGTGCGCTTTAGCGAAAACTTGGCTGGAGAAGTGGCTGGGCATGGCATTGACGTCAACGCTATTGCCCCCGGAGCGGTCAACACGCGGATGCTAGACCAACGTCTAGCGGCCGGCGCGGCCGTAAGCGCAGAGGAACGCGAGCAGGACCAGCGCCTGCTGTGCGAGGGAGACGCTACGGGCGAGCGAGCGGCCGCGCTAGCCGTCTATCTGGCCTCGGCGCGCTCAGATGGGCTGACGGGACGGCTGCTATCCGCAGTTTGGGATCCATGGGAAACCTTCGATGTCGAGGCGATTATGGCCACCGAGACCTTTGCGGTGCGGCGCGTAACACCGCAGGAGGACTGAGTGTACAAAGTGGGGATCGTCGGAGCGGGCCGCATGGGGCAGCGGCGGGCGGCCACAGCCCATGCCCACCCCGAGTCCGCAGTAACCCTAATCTACGACGAGCACGCACCCGCCGCAGCCGAATTGGCCGCCGAATGCGGAGCCGCGGTGGCGGCTTCGCGGGAGGAGCTAATCGCGGCCGATCTCGACATCGCGGTGGTCGCGACGACGCACGACGCCTTGGCCCCCATCAGCACCGCCGCCCTCTTGGCCGACAAACACGTCTTGTGCGAAAAGCCGCTGGGGCGCAACCCCCAGGAAGCCCGGCAGGCCGTCGCCGCGGCCGAGCAAAGCGGGCGCGTGCTCAAGGTCGGCTACAACCACCGCTATCACCCCGCTGTCCAAAAGCTGCACGAGGTCTGCACGGCGGGCGAGATCGGCCCACTGCTGAGCATCCGGGCGCGCTATGGCCACGGCGGGCGGCCCGGTTACGAGCGCGAGTGGCGGACAAATCCCAAGAAGGCGGGCGGCGGCGAGCTTTTAGACCAAGGGGCGCATCTAATCGACTTGGCCAAGTGGCTCTTGGGGGACTTTGCCGAAGTCACAGGCTATGTTGAGGCCCATTTCTGGGACTCGCCCGTGGAAGACAACGCCTACGGTCTCTTTCGCACGGCCACCGGGCAGATCGCCTCGCTGCACGCGAGTTGGACCCAGTGGAAAAACCTCTTCAGCTTTGAGGTTTTCGGGCGCGATGGTTATGTCTGCGCCGAGGGCTTAGGGGGAGCTTATGGGCCGGAACGCGCCGTAGTAGGGCGGCGCAATCCCCAAGGCGGCGTACCGGACAGCGAGTATTTTGACTACCCGGACGAGGATCGCTCGTGGGAACTGGAGTGGGCCGATTTTTTGCGCGGCCTAGCTGGCGCGGGCACCCCTTATTCGCTTGGACGGGAGGCTTTGGAGACTATCGAGTGGATTTACCGCTTCTACCGGGCTGCTGCCGAAAAGCGCTCTGTGCGGCGGGAAGAATCTCTAAACATGTAGAAAAAAACGAGTTACGAATAGTATAGCCGCCGCGCCATTAGGTACTGCGGTTATTTTTTTCTCGCGCGCGTTATTTTTTTGAAAATTTTGCGCGAAAATTTCTTACCATTATAGGTAGCTAGACGGTAAACACTACTCTTTTGTCGATAGAAAGGAAGGAACGCTTTTAGACGAAGTTAAGCACCTCGATTCTTTATTTGTCGTATATCATATACCCTTAACCCCGCAGGAAGTGCTATGAGAACAGATCAGGATATTGCCCAAGTGGAACGCATTGCGATGGCTTATCGACGCCTTGCTAACGCTATGATTCTCAGTACTTTACGCGAAATATCCAAGATGGATGAGGTCGTGGTAGCCCCAGATGGCACCCCGGAGATGGCCTTTGTCGAAAGCTCTAGGATTGATCCTTGGTGCGAGCTGGCTGGCCTCGAACCCGAAGTCGTGCGCAAGGCCGCTAAACGGCTGATAGAGGAACGACCCTTTTAGCACCGCACCGCACAAACCAACAAAAAAGCTCCGGGATGAACACTCCCGGAGCTTTTTTGTTTTTAGTAGCCAGCGCGGAGTGTGGAACTCGCGGCGTGGTCGAGGAGGCCGCGCACCACTTTTTCGGCATCGCGGTGGCGCAGATCCTCAAAGCGCAAGGCCCAGACGTGGTCCCGGTACGCCATGTTGCGCACTTCGATGAGGACCTTGACGTCAGCGGGGTTGTTGCGCAAAACCCCTAGCCCCTGCCCGCGGACGTGGGCACCAGCCCCCAATGCCGGGAGCAGAGAGCGAGCGAACTGGCGCGAGACGCGATCTACGCGTCCGCTCTTACTGCTTTTGTAGTATAGAACCAGTGGCGCCTCTGGGGCCTTGGGCTCGCTATCGGCGTGAAGGGAGAGAAAGATGCGCCGACCCCGCGGCGCTTTGGCAAAGGCCTGACGGGCAATGCGCACGCGAGTCGAAAGATTGCCGCCGTGCGGCCAAGCGCTGAGCTTGTTGGTCTGGTTGTAAGCGGCCAAGTTGTACACTTCGTTCTTTTCGTTGACAAAGGTCTGGGTCGGCGGCTCGCTTTGGCGGATTAGGTGGTTGGGACTGAGTAGGGTCATTGTGACTTGGGCCCCGTGCAAGCGCGCCAAAACATAGACCCGCAGCGCGATGTCGAAGACGTACTCATCCTCTACTACATAGAGCCTTTTGCCGTTGCCGTCGCGAGTAGAAACTATTGCGCCCGGGTCCAGCCCGCCGTGGCCCGGGTCGAGGACGATGTGCCAGCCTTCCAACCGAGAGCTCAAG
>JAJEEZ010000311.1:0-5049 GCA_022820705.1 Candidatus Latescibacterota bacterium
ATCGAGGCGAGAGCGGCTTCTTCTCGGTTGCGACCTTTGCCGCCGGGGTGGGGTTACCGTCGCTGCCCTTTCTCGGGTTTGGCAGCCAATTTTTCGACCCCGACCTCGACGGCGATCTCGATCTGTTTGCCGCCAACGGCCACGTCCTCGACAACGTCCGCGACATCGACCAATCCACCAGCTATGGACAGCGCAATTTGCTCTTCCGCAATGACGGTGGCCGCTTTGCCGAGGTTTCCGCGATAGCCGGCCCCGGCTTCGCCTTAGAGCGCGTCAGTCGCGGCAGTGCCACCGGCGACTACGACGGCGATGGCGATCCCGATCTACTAGTTTTCAATTCAGGACAACCGCTCAGCTTGCTGCGCAACGACCACGGCGACACCAATCACTGGATCACCATTCAGCTATCCGGAACCAACGGCATCGGCGCTCGACTGACGGCAACTAGCGGCGACTTGGTCCAGACTAGAGAACTGCGCGGCAGCCGCTCGTACCTATCACAGAGCCAACTCCGCATCTGTTTGGGATTGGGCAAACGGCCTCAACTTGACGCATTAGAAGTACGCTGGCCTTCGGGCCGCGTGGAGCACTTCGGCCCCTTTGCAGCCAACCAAGCCATCTCGCTCGTCGAAGGCGAGGGCATCAGCGCGGCTTCTGACCCACCCTAATCTGTTCGACGAGGGCGCGACCAAACGCCTCTTGTTGCTGCTCGGCAGCTATCTGCACGGCGTACCGCTCGGCGTCGGCCAAGCGTCCCGCAATCATTAACTCGGCGACGATCAGCTCTAGTAAGTCCGTTGTGAACGTCTTGCGGATGTTTGCATCTTGCACAGCCTGCTCTAGCGCTGCCAACGCCTTGCCATGCTCTCCGAGCAAATGGTAGGCATAGCCGCGAATAAAGTCCTGTAACCCCAGAGAAAAGTCTGGAGCCTCGCTTAAGAAGTGCAAGCGGTCTAGCAGGGCGTGGAGCGCGGAGTGCTCAACCGGTCCAATAGAATCTCCCGCGAGTTGTCCGCAACGGACATAGCGTAGCGTGCTCCACAAATCGCCCCATATAGTATAAGGCTCCTCCAAACGGGCCGCACGATAATAGGCTCGTGCGCGTTCGTACTCTTGAGCGGCGTAACAAGCATCCGCGACATTCAGCGCCAATAGCTCCGGCCCCACTCCCGTTTGCCATCGCTCAACTCCGCTCTGCTCTCCAGCACTCAGTTCATCCCATAGGGCCTCAGCCTGCTGGCGCAAGGCCTGTACCTGCTCCTCGTTTCCCTCATCCAAAGGAGGTGAAGCCAAGAGTACGGCCATGGCCCGCAATACGGCTAGCCGCTCGACGGGCAAGTCGCCGAGCCTGCGACGGTATTCACCGGCAGCCGCCAACCGATCCGCAGCGCCGGGCGCGACCTTCCAAGGGGCTGGTGCTCCTTCCAGTGCAGCGACAATGGACCGGGCCAAGAGCACTTGGCCAGCCGTCGTCGGATGCAAGTGATCGGCCATCAGCTCCCAACCCACACCTGCCTCCGGGCTGTGAGTGAGGAAGCGCGCCTCGACATCGGCGAGAAGCACTCCTTCCTCAGTCGCGACTCGGCTCACGATCTCGTTTAGGGCTACCGGTGCCCGCCAAGGCCGAGGATCCAACTCGCGCGCCTGCACATAAGCCGCTCGCGCCTCAGCGCTACGGCCCAACTGCTCTAAGTGATAACCGCGCAAGAAGTGCAAATAGGCGTCGTCCGCATAGAGTTCCTCGGCCTGATCCAAAGCTACCAGCGCGCCCGGCGACGCTTGCTCTCTATCGCCCTGCGCCAAGAAATCCACATAGCGATAGCGCGCACGCGCTCCTTCGGGCAAAGGCGGCTCAATGCGCGCTGGTGCGAAACCGCGCTCGTTGCTGGTCACCGTACAGAGCACCAAGGGAATGCGCCGCGCTCGGCAAAAGGCCACTACGTCGCTAAGATTGGTCTCCAAATTGGCCGCAGCCTGCGCCCGCCGCGGATCGGACCCTGGAATCACCCCCGCCTTAGACATCACCTCGATTAAAGGACCATCCGCCGACTCTCTACCCAACGGGCCTATCAGCTTGCCGACCAAGGGTCTCAGCCGCCACTGAACCAGCGCGTAGTGGACCCGCTTCATCCACACTTCTTGCCCTCCTTGAGCCAATGAGGCCGCTCCATAAACCCCATATAACTCGTTGTGTCCGGTATAAACTACGACCAAGTCCGCCCCGAGCGCGGCGGTGCCGTCTTCTACGGCGCGGGCCACGGCAAAGCTCGAAGCAGCGGTGATCCCGACGTTAAAGACTTCGACCTGGCGCTCCGGAAAGAGATCGCCGAGCATTTCTTGGAGATAAGAAGGGGCCGATAAACGCTTGGGGTGGGGGTAGCCCTGTACGGTCGAACCCCCGGCGAAAAGCACGCGCAACGCACCCTCGGGCGCAGGTTCAATATAGGGCCTCGGGGTCATGCGGATGCCGCGCCGGATAGGCTCGGCCATGCCGGCGAAGAAGCGACGAGCATAGTCTGGGTTGACCGCGTGGAGCGCCCGGCCTTCGACGCGCGCTAATTGGATGGCAAATGCCGGCGGATCCAACACCGGGATCAGCCGCAACCCCCCTTCGATGAGCGCGACCAGCACTAGGCCAAGCAGTAGCGCAGCAAACCGACCGCGCATGGCCTCTGAGTTCATTGGAATTTGATGACTTAACGCCTAGCCGCGTAGCGGGAGAGTACTTCCTCGCTGATTTGCACCTGATTGACCTCCGCCTGGCGTAGCGAGTCGAGAAATGCGTCGAAGAGGACTCCTTCGCGGCGCTTGCGGATCTTAACGCGAATGGGCCGCTGCACCTGTTTAAAGGGCAGCAACACCATCTCATAAGGCTGATCTAGGCGGAAAACGCTGTATTTCTCTTGGACTTCCATCGGACCTTGCAAAATCCCGACGTCTTTGGAATTGCTGTCGCCAAAAAAGGTGCGGTACGGCGACTGATAGAGCGACTTTATGGTGACCCGACCACTGTCGGCGAAGGTGTGACCGCCCACCGGTTTCATGCTAGGCCGCACGGAGTGACGAATGGCCAACTCCTCTAGTCGTTCCCCGGCACGCGCCCGGGCGAGGATAGCCTCGGCCTCCGCGCGCGTATCGACTAACACCTCGGTCATCTCAATGATACCAGGCAAGGACTTGTAGGTATCGAGGTATTTTTCGTAATAGGCTCTAACTTCGGCGTCCGTCACCTCGACCCGACCCTCGACCTCCTCTAGGTGCAATTGGGACGCAAGGAGTTTCTCGTGCTTTTTCTTTTTCCACTCCACTATGTCAGCTCGCTGATGTAGCCCCTGAGCACGGGCTTCGAGGGCCAATAGCGAATCGGGCAGAACCCAGAATTCAAGCACGTGAAAGACCGCTGCGCTGTCGGGCGGCAGCACAGCTTTTTCCACGTTGAGCAGCCCCTGTACGAAGTCGCCCACCTTGACCGCACCTCCTGTGTATTCGACTAGCGGTGCCTGAGCTTGTGCTTGGTCCAATCCACGGCGCTGCAGTCCATCGAGCACGGCGTGGATGCGATCGCGGTGATAGCGCAGGTCGTGCGCCTTCTTGAGCGAATCTATGACTGCTTCGCGCCGACTCCTCCACTTGCGCTGGTTCAGCTGCTTGGCGATATCGCCGCGCAACTGCTCGAAGGGGATGCGCTGTTTTTTGAGCACCTTGACCACCTCATAGCCGTCGATGGTGCGGATCGGTTCGCTGACTTGGCCTTCCTCTAAGTGGAAGGTGCCATCGCGCAGGCTGGACACGGCACCAGATTGGTCGAAGAAGGCACCGAGATTGCCGCCTTTTTCTGCGTCGTCGGCGAGGGAACGCTCTCGGGCCAATTCGGAGAAACTAGCCCCTGCCTCTAGCAGGCGGATAATTTCGCGGGCGTCTTTTTCGCTAGCGGAAAGGATGTGCGCTGGCCAAATTTCCCAACCTAGCGAGTCCTCTTCATAGATCGTACGAAGCTCCTCTTCAGTAATTGTGAGCTGGGCATCGACCATTTCGCGAGACAGCTCTTCAACTAAGCGCTTATTGACCATCTTAGAAAGTTCGTGCTTCAGGTCGGGTAGCTGGTCCAGGCTTCGCTTCCTAGCCTCGCGCAGCACGAGTTCCTTGTCGACTAAGCTCTGTAAATGCGCGCGATGCGCAGCTACGCCCTCTTTCTTTGAGCGCAGATAGTCGGGCAACTCCTGCTCGTAGCGTTCGAAGTCTAGGGTAGTGATAGCCTTTCCGGCGACTGTGGCTAAGACTGCGGCCGAATCGGCGGTTTTGCTCTCTGGGCCGCAACCTGCAAGCATCAAAAGGACAACTAAAAAATATCTCCACGACATATGTTTCTCACCTGTGTACAAAATCTGCGCGGTACCGCTCTCATAGCGACACCGCGCACCTGAGTAATATAGCCAGTGATCCCGCGCTACTTGTTGGTCGCCACCTTGCGCCCGTCTGGATAGATGCGACCAATCTCCCGCTCAAAGTGCATTTCGACGTCTACATCCTCGATCGGATCTCCCTTGTAGTCGAAGCGCACCACCACATCGGGAATATGGACAGTCAACTCATCGACGTCCGGTGCCAGCGGCTTGAAGACGAGAAACCCTTCGTTCTCTTGGGCGCTGAACACTTCCTCATCGGGAAACATCGTGCGCCGCAAAATTCCGTCTCGCTCCTGCCAGATATAGCGAGCGTTACCGGGCGTCCCCGGATCATTGCCGCCAGTGCCGCTACCTACGTAGCGGCGATAGTATATTGAGAGTTGTTCACGCCTCAGCGCGTAGTACTTGCGTCCGTTAGAGGTGGTTATATAGACCTTTTTGGGGTCGAGATAGACCTTGGGGTATTCGTAATTAGAAACGTACATGCGAAAGACGGTGAAGCGCTGCGGGGTATCTCCAGTGCGAAAGTACGTCGAGTTGCCAAAAGTATAGGGGTTGCGCGAGTCGGGGCCCTCATTGGAGTACGCACTGAACTGGCGGTTCAACTCCTCGTCGGTAATAGGCCGTGCGCTAATTTCAAGCC
>JAJEEZ010000383.1:0-4089 GCA_022820705.1 Candidatus Latescibacterota bacterium
TCCATCCCCACTACATTTTTGCCCAACGGCCAACTAGATTGGGAGGGCATCGGTCGCATAATCGACATCGGCATCGCCAGCGGCAGCAAGGTCAGCTTGCTGACCTACGGGGACAGCCAGTTCGAGTTCCTCAGCGATGAAGAAGTCGCCCAGCTCACCCGCTTCTTGGTTGATCGGGTCGCCGGACGGGCATTGACAGTGGCAGCTACTCGGCGCTGGCCAGACGACCGAGCGGTTCAGTTCGCCGAGTATTGCCGTAGTTGGGGAGCTGATGTGCTGATGGTGCTGCCGCCGGAACAAGCCCAGCCGCAGGGCAAGATCATCCAATATCGCAAAGTAGCCCAAGTCATGCCCCTGATGTTGGTAGGGTGTCCTCCCTATGAAATCCTCGACGAGCTACTCGACGCGCCCAACATCTGCACCTTCAAAGAAGACGGCACACTCGAGTACGCAAAGGCGACCGTGCACCGCTATGGCGATCGGTGGAAGTTCATGACCGGCGGCGGTCTATGGCGCAATTTCGCGCAATGGCCCTGCGGCATTCGCGCCTTCTTTTGCTATCCGTCTTCTTTTGCCCCCCACATAGCACAAAGCTACTGGCGGGCCTTCCAAGCTGGCGACGCCAAAACGGCCCAGACCATCATTACCCAAATCGAAGAACCCTTCTGGGGAGTGGCCACAGATGTGGTAGGCGGTGGTCAGGCTGTGTGGCGCACCGCACTGGAACTCAATGGCATTGCCTCGCGCTGGTTGCGTCCGCCTATGGTCACGGCCACGGACGAGGAGGTGGAGAAAATCGGTGCCGTCTTGGATGCCATTGGGCTGATAAATCCCCTCTGAGACGAGAAACCCTTCTTCCAAGATGTAGCGCGGCACAAATCGATCATGGGGTCCTAGGGGGGGTGATTGACCGGGGGACTAATACGGTTTTAGGTTCTTCGCAATTTTAATACGCGGAGGACACACTCATGCCCAAACCCCGCTTGATGTTTGAAAACGACTCGCGCCACACCTTGCTCTACATGTGCGAGCCACCGGTCGCACAAGAGGGATGCGAGGCTGCGGTTGATGAGCTATTGGGAACACCGATAGAGGCATTGGTTTTCAACCTCGGCTTCGGCAATGCCTTTTTGCACGACACCCAAGTGGCCGACCACTGGGGGCCAGAGACGGCGGCTACCGCTCAGTTCCGGCCGGAGGACGACCACTACTGGGATCACCTCGTCTTTCAGCGTGCCTATCGCAATGCCCAGCAACTCATCGCCGAGGGCCGCGATCTGCTGCATATTGTCTGCGACCGCGCACGGGCCAAGGGGCTGCAGATCTATCCCTCGCTCCAGGTGCAGGCCGACTTAGGCGAGGACTTGCGGATCGGCGATACCCAGTTGGCCGACTTTGCGCGACCAGAAGTCCGCGAGATGCGCTTGGCCTTGATTGAGGAAACCCTGCAAAACTATCCGGTCGATGGCTTTGAACTCAACCTCAATCACTACGCTGGCGGAGCCTTCTTCCACCCGGACGACATGGAACGCGGCCGGAGCATCTTCACCGACTGGCTTCAGCACGTCCGCGAGGCCGTCAAGCAAAGCGGCCCTGACCGCGAGCTGGCCCTACGCATTCCCACTAGCATCGCTGGTTGCTGGTCTCTTGGCCTGGATCCAGAAACGTGGATTCGCGAGGGGATTGCCGATGTTTTGGTCGCGGAGAACTTCGCGTCCATGTCCCTGGTTGACGCGACCGCGAATTTCCGGCCTTTGATCGCGGCGGCCCAAGACGCGGAGTGTCGAATCCACGGAGTCATCCGCAACAACGTGGATTCGGACCGGCTGGGCGCGGCTCCCATTGCCATGGTACGCGCCGCTGCGACCAATTACTGGGCACAGGGCGTCGATGGGCTGAATTTGGTCCACTGGGCCGGCAACTGGCCGTACGGCCCGTCTTTCTACGAACAACTCCGCGAGTTGCCGCACCCGGATGTGATGGCGGTCAAGGACAAGATATACGCGATCCCCACGCCTACCGGGCGTTCAGCCGCACAGCCGAAAACCGAGCCGGGACTCGTTATGCAGCTACCGGCTCCGCTGTCGCTAGATCAGCCTGTAGCACTAGAGCTGCCGATCAGCGACGATCTGCCGCGCTGGGGAGCGGCGGGCCGGGTTCACGAGGTCATCTTGCGGATACGACTGATGCGCGCTACCGACCGTGACCGCCTTAGCTTTAAGCTGAATGGGGACGAGTTGCCAGCACGTATCATGCGCAAGATCGACCACATTTATCAGATGACCGCGCCGCGCTACCGCTCGCATTCGAGTTATTGGTTTGTCTTCCGGCTGGACGAGGCCCATTGGCCGGTACAGGGCAACAACGTCGTAGAGGTCACCTTACACGAGCGCGACCCAGAGGCTACGCCGCTCATCTATGTGCGGGACGTGGAATTGGAGATACGCTACCTGCGCGGCAAGAGCACCTATCGCGGCGTACACAACACCGACCCGGACTTGGGGCCTTATGAATGCGGCGTTACTTGAGAGGACCGACGTCGGCAATGGAAACTTTTTGATCTGAAAGGTCGAGGATGTAGATTGTACCTATAATCATTTCCTACCTAAGAGGAAACCTGTCATGTTGCGCGGTACAGCTATCTTATACTACCGCCGTGATCCACACCAGTTGGGGGCGCTGAAGGCCAACTAGTAAACACGTCAGCCAATTAATACGGAGGAAATCATGGCCAGCCATCTCGAAGACGTCGAGTACAAAGACGGCAAAAAACACGGCCCTTGGGTGCTGTACTACGCCGATGGAGGCAAGCGACGCGAAGGGGCCTTTGACATGGGCAAGAAGACGGGCAAATGGGTCGAGTACCACAGAAACGGTCGGCCCGCTAGTATCAATCACTATCGAGAAAATCAGCTTACCGGCGATCACGTAGCCTACTATGAAAACGGCAACCGGAAACAAACTGGGCAATTCAATGAATACCGCGGCAAGAGCACGGACGGGCGCAAGAAGGGCACGTGGACTTTTTACGCCACAGACGGCGAGACGGTCTGGCGCCGCATTACCTACAAAGACGGCCGTCGCTGCCGCGAGGACGAACATCCCCTCGGCTTGTGCCCAGATTGCGACAAGCCAGTGGAATCGCCCGCGTGGGAACACTGCCCCCGCTGCGACGCCGAGTTGATCTAAACCGTTCGTTTGCAGAATTGACCAGCAATCTATAGGAGAACGCTATGAGCGAGCATAGTGCCGCGCCCGTGTCCATGACCGACGAGCAGAAGTTTTTTTTCGATCTGCAAGGCTGGATTCTATTGCCCTCGGTGCTATCTGAGGCGGAAATCGAAGCGATGAAGGCCGAGGTGTACGACGGTGCCAAACAGGGCTACCAAGGGGCCTTGCAGGAACTGTTGGATCATCCGGCGGTGGTCGGCATTCTCACCGAAATCCTCGCCGAAGAGCCGTACCTCGGGGACGAGTACTACAGCTTCCGCTGTGAAAATTCCTTTATCACGGTGCGGCACGCTGGCTGGAAAAGCACCAACAACGGCACCGGCCTGCCGCATGTGGTGCGACCGCCGCAACAGGCCAATGCCATGCGCTATCAAGTGGCGGGCAACAAGATATTTTCTGGGCTGACGCGGGTAGTGTGGGAGCTTGAAGAAGTGAAAGCTGGCCAAGGAGGCACCACGTTTCTCTCCGGTTCGCACAAGGCCCATTTCAATTACGGCGGCCCCGACCCCAATCGGCCCAATATCGGCGAATCGCCTTGGGAGGAACGCATGCGCGCGGCCATGGCCCAATATAGCTGCCCGCCCGGCTCGGCGATTGTCTTCACTGAAAGCCTGCTACACGCAGCCAACGATTGGCGCAACTCAGACAATCCGCGCTGTGCTGTCTTCAATTGCTACAATTCTCTGTGGGCGCAATGGCACCGGCTCAACCTCAGCCACGAGACCATTGAGGCCATGCCGCCCAAGCGCCGCTCATTGTTCCGTGGCACGTGGCAAATAGGCGGCGATAATCGCGCCTATTCGCTAGATAATCGTTCCTTGAATTCAACTCGTAAGTGCAATCTTTTGGGTAGCTGGC
>JAJEEZ010000310.1:0-5337 GCA_022820705.1 Candidatus Latescibacterota bacterium
ATGTCTATGGTGGGGTGGGGCTAGGTCGGCACTGGCAGCTCAAGGCCGGGGCGTTGCGCGAGGCGCAGATCTCAGCCGACCGCAAGAATCACAGCACGTACGTGCAGGTAGGTTACGAGCGGGTGTGGCCGCGCTGGGGCCGGGTGCGGCTGTTTGAGATGAGCCAGTTGGTTGCGGACGACATTCCCAATCCGCTCTTGCAGTGGCGGCCAGACAATACCTTGCGGGGCGGGCAGTTGGTGGACCTTGACGATCCGCTGTTGGCGCGGGATACGTGGGTCAATCAGTTGTTTGTCGGCCACAGTTTGACCGGCGAAAAACTTCAGGTGATGAGCAAGCTCAACTGGGTGCTTTTCCGGCAGTTGATGAACGCGACGCAGCGCCGACAGCACGACTTGGCTCCGGCGGACTTTTTCTTTGGCTTGATCAACAAGGCGAGCTACCGCTACGCTTGGCGGGGCGTGACCGTGGAGCCGCGTTGGAAGAGCGAGTGGGTGCAACAGAGTCGGTCACTGTTTGACCAGGAGAAGCAAACGACGCTGCTGGAGTTGGTTTCGGTGTTGTTGGAGACTCAGCTTTTGTCTGCGACTAGGGCGCAGGTTGGGGTAGAGTACGCCTTTTTCAACGATTTAGATCGAGATAGTGAGGACTTCAACTCGCTGAGTTGGGCTTTCCAGCTAGTGACGGAGTCGGCCTATCTAGGGTATCGGATTCAAGCTCTGGCTGGCTTTGTGGTGGAGCGCAAGGATTTTGCGGAGGCCGAAACGCTCACGGCCACCCAGAGTTTTGTCACGCTCTACGCCGGGTTGCAGTAGGGGCGGTTCGCGAACCGCCCCTACAAGGCGGCGGAACGATGATCCGTTTTTAGCGCGCCCCTTCCTCCCAAGACGGCAAGCTCAAGCCATCCTGATCCCAGACGATTTCGCCGGCTCGCAGGGTCATGCGGCCCTCTATTTTTTGGCTGCCTTGTAGGGTGCTGCGAGTGGCATCGACAAAGCCGAAGCGGCCTTCGTGTACGGCCAGCACTGCTACATCGGCTTCAGCGCCTACGCTCAGGTGGCCTAATTCGGGTCGGCGAATGACTTCGGCGGGGCGCTGTGTCGAGCGGTAGATCACCTCCTGCAACGGCATTCCCAAGGCCAGCATCTTCGACATGGTGATATTCATGGTGGCATTGGGCAGCAGGCGGCTGCGGCGGTGTAGGTCAGTGCTGATGGTATCGGGCGGGAAGCCTTGGGCCATGGCTGGCACGGCAATGTGGAAGCGGAAGGAGGCATTGCCGTGGCCCAAGTCGAAAATCACGCCGCGCTCGCGGGCCTGCCAGACAAAGTCGAAAATGCGGTCGTTGTCGTCGAGCATGGGCGTGCGCATGGAGTAGCAGTGGGTGTGGATGTCGCCGGGGCTGTAGCGGTCGAGCAGTTCGGGGTACGTGCGAGTGGGTTTGGGCGAGAAATCGACCATGACAATGCTGCCGGCCCGCCGCGCTGCTTCAATGGCCCCGCCGGTCGATTCCCACCCCGGTCCGCCAAAATGGGCCGATTTGACCCCGACGATGTGCTCGGGGTAGCGCTCGACCGCGGCGGCGCAGGGGATGGGATCCATATCGGTGGTGTCCTGCTCAGGCGGGCCGGTCATGCCAGCGCCGACGATGTTGACGAAGGCGAGGACGCGGGTGATGGACTGGTCCATGATGGTCTCTTTGAAATCGGCAATGTCCTTGTATCCAGCGCCGCCCGTATCGACGCAGGTGGTGACTCCGTGCGGCAGGTTATGGGGGTCGGGGAAGAGCCAAGCATTGAAGCCGCCGTACACGTGCAGGTGGATGTCGATGAGGCCGGGGGTGACGTAGAGGCCGGCGACATCGGCTTGTCGCTCTGCAGTGCCGGGCAACTGCGGCCCCACAGCGGCAACTTTGCCGTCTTTGACGGCGAGGTCGGCTGGGCCGTCGATGTTGTTTTTGGGGTCGATGAGGTGGCCGTTTTTGAGCAGGACGTCGTAGTGGGGCATGGTGCTCCTTATTCTTATCCGAGGGTTTAGTCGCCGGGGAAGTGTCCTTTGTATTCCAGACCTAGTAGCTCACGGGACCGGGCGACGTTGCAGTACTTATCCGCGTCCGGGTGGCTGGCCGTGTGCATGATGTCGAAATCAATGGTCTCGGATGTGAGGGCTAGGTGGCAGGCTTCCGCCAGATCGTGCCGGCAGACCCAGCTAACGCCGCCGCGCGCGGGGTTGCCGTCTCGACTGATGCCGAGCCTGCTATCGCCGATGCTACAGGGCCGGAAAACGATGATCCGCAAGCCGTAGGCGTCGTGGTACTGGCGACACATTTCCTCCTGCAGGCGCTTTGAGATGCCGTACGGGCTTCCTTCCTTGCTGCGGACATCCGACGATAGGAAAAGGCCGTCTGGATGTTGCACGACGCAGGAACCCATGTGCACTACTCGTTTGAGTTCGTGGCGACGGGCCGACTCTAAGACGTTCCACATCCCCTTGAGGTTGATGAGAAAGGGGTTCACATCGTCCTCGGGTGGGTTTTCGTAGCCAAAGTAAGCGGCGAGATGGACGACGCCGTCCATGCCTTCCAAGGTCCTGTGGACGGCGTGGAAGTCGGCGATGTCCCCGTAGTGCTTTTCTCCCTCCCAGTCGCCGTCGAATCGGTGATACGTCGCCCAAGCTTCGGGACTGTAATCGAAGGCGCGCACTTGGTGGCGACCGGCGAAGTTTTCCAGCACGGCCCGGCCGACCCATCCGGCGGCACCCATGATGGCTACTTTCACAAGCAATACTCCTGAGTCTGCGACCGGTGGACGAGTAACTTCGCAGTCATTCGCTGTACACCGCCTCGATCAGGCCCCTCATGTAGCCAATGGCGTAGAGGCGCTCCATTGAGTGGACATCGACGAAGTCCTCGTAGGTTAACTGCGGGAAATGGTCGGGGCGCGCGACCCCTTCGTACCCAGTGTCGCGATAGGCCCTGACGCAGGCTGCCATGTCGTGCTTGCCGTCGTCGTGGAAAGCCTCGTCGAACTTCTCCGGCGTGCCCCGGATGTCGCGGAAATGGACGAAGTGGATCTTCTTCTGCTCGCCGAAATGGCGAATGACGCTCGGCAGGTCGTCGGTCATCAGGCCGAAGTTGCCCTGACAGAGGCCGATGCCGTTTGCCGGGCTGGGAACGAGATCGACCATCTTCTGGTAGTTCTCAACGCTGCTGATGATGCGGGCGATGCCTTGGATCGGCGACAGGGGTGGGTCGTCGGGATGCATGGCGAGCTTGACGTTGGCCTCTTCGGCGACTGGGACAACGCGTTCGAGGAAGTATTTCAGGTTGTCCCACTGGTCCTCCTCGGTGACTTCGCCGTGCTCGCCTGCGGAGTGGGTCTTGTTGAATTCTTCAAGGTCGAAGCCGGTCACCTTGGCACCGCCGCGCGTTGGGATTTCGGACGACGTGCGAATCACGAAGAGGATCGGCATCCACGCAGGGCACCACACCGGGATGCCGACTGCCCCCATGTTGCGAATGAACTCGCAGACGACGGCGATCTCCTCGTCGCGTCCCGGCTGGGCCAGCTTGATCTTTTCCATGGGTGGACGGCTTTCAATGACCGCTAGCTGATAGCCGTTTTGCTCGTACTGCGCCTTGAAACGAGCCAGGGATTGGCGGCTGAACGGCTGTGCTTCGTCGTCGATTGGTTTATCTGGTATCGGCGCGAGGCCGAAGGTGCCGACGGCGTGCTCGACGCCACACTGGGTACCGAAAGTCGATACGGCGCTGGCGTCTGGTCCGAGTGCCAAAGCGATTTTCATAGCTGATCCTTTCGTTTTGTTTCGAGGATTACGGCGACACTTCTCCGTGCTATACATAGCAAGGGTATTATAGCGGGCGGTCCTTCCTCGTTCAAGGCGGCTTGCCCTTGTTACCTTCAGGGACATAGATTGACCAGAGTAGTTGGCGTCTCCATACCTCACACCTCAACGATACTCAGGAGCCTATTATCCATGACTGATCCGATCAAAGTCGCCGTGCTGGGCATGGCCCACGACCACTTGTGGAGCAACCTCAAGGAACTAGCCGATCAGGAAGGAGCCTCCCTCGGGGGGGGGGGCGACCCCAACCCCGTGCTCCAGGACCGCTTCCGCGAGCGAACGGGCTGCGACCAAGGGTACGGCGAGTACGAAGCCCTGCTCGACGAGCAAACTCCCGACGCGGCCTTCGTCTTTTCGGCGACCGCGCACCACGCCCCTATCGTCGAGTTGTGTGCGGCGCGGGGCATTCACGTGATGGTCGAAAAACCCATGGCCGCCACGCTCGAACAGGCCGACCGCATGTTGACCGCCGCCCAGCGCCACCAGATCTGTCTGATGGTCAACTGGCCCACGGCTTGGTCGCGGCCCTTGCACACGGCTCATCGTCTCGTTGGGGAAGGGGCCATTGGGCAATTGTGGCAGCTCACTTGGCGCGGCGGCCACTCTGGCCCCGACGAATTGGGTTGCTCCGACGAATTTTGCGGTTTCCTCTTCGATCCCCAGCTCAACGGGGCCGGGGCCTTCAACGACTACAGCGGATACGGTGCCAGTCTGTGCCTCCACTTTTTGGGTCGGCCGCACAGCGTCGTGGCCATGGCCGGTCGTTTGCTCAAGACTCACTTGCCGGTTGACGACAATGGCATTATGGTGCTGCGCTACCCGCAAGCTCTGTGCCGCTTGGAAATGACTTGGACCGAAGCCGTGCCCCACGTGCCGCCCCACGACGTGGTGCTCTACGGTACCGAGGGGACTATAGTGGTGGGGAATCAGGTGACTGTGCATACCCGCCAGAATCGCGAGGGAACAGAAGTGGAACTCGACGAATTGTCCTCCACTCAGCGCAATGCCACCGCGCATTTTCTGCACTGCATCCGCTCGGGCCAGTCGCCCCAAGGCACGACTAACGCCACCCAATCGCGGCACGCCCAAGAGATTATGGAAGCCGGCTTGCAGGCGGCCACCTCGGGCATTGAAGTGAGTTTGCCCATTGAGGGCCATTTGTTCCGCGCATAACACCTAACTCGACAGGAGACCACATGACCCCTTCCCACTGGCGCAATATTCTGCACCACCACGACGAGCCCAACGAAGCTATGCAACGCATCGACGCCCAAGTCGCGCCACTGGAGGAACTGCCCGACGCGGTGCGCCACATCCGCGCCCTGATCTCGCGCTTTGACTCGCTGACCCATTACTGCGCCTTTGACAACCTCGACCTGATCGTCCGCGCCATTGGCGAGGGCACCTACTCCGGTCGGCCGGCCGTCGATGTGCTCACTCGGGCTTGGGAAATGGACGACCAGCGCCGGGATC
>JAJEEZ010000167.1:0-4028 GCA_022820705.1 Candidatus Latescibacterota bacterium
CGAAAAGAGCATTGAGCGCAACGCCGAGGCCGCTGGCATTGAGTTGCTGATCGCCGACAACCGGCTCGACGGGCCGACCGCCCTAGCCAACGCCGAGAGTTTTGCCCGGCGTCAAGTTGACTTCTGCATCGAGTTCCAAACCGACGTCAATTTCGGCCCGGCAATCATGCAGCACTTCAACCGCAAGCAGATCGGCGTGGTCGCCATCGACATCCCCATGCCGGGTGCCACCTACTTCGGCGCCAACAACCCCCGCTCGGGCTTTATGGGGGGCTCCTATCTGGCGCAAGCGGCCAAAGTGCGCTTTGGCGACCGGGCGCTCGCGGAGGGATACTTCGTCGTTGGCGAACTGCCGCAGTCAGGCGCGATCCCAGCCATGCGCACGGAGGGCCAAATCGCCGGTTTTCTCGCCTCGCTGCCCGGCTTCCCGCCCGAGCGCATCATCCGCATCGACACCAAGAACACGCTGCAGTACTCTTTCCAGCAGATGAGCAACGCGCTCGGTCGCATTCCCCAAGGTGCGCCGATCCTGATTACCGCGATCAACGACCAATCGGTCTCTGGCATGTTGCGCGCCGTGCAGCAGCAGGGGCGCGGCGCAGATGCGCTGGTCGTCGGCAAGGGGGCCGATGAGTTGGAGACGATGGTCGCCGAGGAGCGCTTCATCGCCTCAGTCGCCTATTTCCCCGAGCGCTACGGCAACTATCTCATCCCGCTGAGCCTGATGCGTCTAGCTGGCCACGATGTGCCGCCGGCTGTTACCGTCAACCACGTGATGGTCCACCCGGCCAACATCTGTCAATTCTACCCCGAGTACGAATGCCAAGGCGAGCCGGGATTCGACTACGTCTTTCCGCAGGAAGCCTTTGTCGCACACTTGGCGACTCTGAAGGACAAGCCCGAACTCGCCGGCTACGAGCAGTTGATTCCCGATCACTAGTATGGGCCATTCCGCACCTTTGTTGCAGATGGCAGGTATCTGCAAATCCTTCGGCAGCGCCCAAGTTTTGCGCGAGGTCGATCTTCGCTTAGACGCTGGGGAAGTCTTAGCCCTGCTGGGTGCCAATGGGGCGGGTAAATCCACGCTAGTGAAAATCCTCTGCGGCGTGTACAGCCGCGACGCGGGCACCGTCCGCCTCAACGACCAAGCAGTGCGCTACGACCGGCCCGAAGAGGCCATCGCCCACGGCGTCCGCTTTTTGCCGCAGGAAGTGTCGATCCTGCCCGACCTCACGGTCGCCGAAAATATCCTCATCGCCGACCTGCCGCTCAAACGCTCGTGGTTTGGCAAGCAGGTAGATCGCCCGGAACTGCACGCAAGAGCGCAGGCACTGCTCGATCGGCTCGGCTGCGACCTCGATCTCGATGCGCCGGTACACCAGCTTTCCGCACCGCACAAGCGCCTAGTAGAAATCGCCCGCGCGCTCGCCGGCCAAGCGCGGATCATCGTCATGGACGAGCCGACTGCTTCCCTCGCCGACCGCGAAGTCCAAGCGCTCTTCGCTGTCATCGAGCGGCTCAAGGCGCAGCAGATCGGCATCATCTACATTTCCCACTACCTCGACGAGGTCTTCGAGATTGCCGACCGCATCACCGTGCTCCGCGACGGGCTAAACGCCGGCGACTTCGCCACTGCCACAGCTTCGCGGCGCGACGTCCTCGACGCCATGCTCGGCACCACGGTTGATGAACTTTACCCGCCGCGAGGCACAAGCATCGGCGAGGTTGCGCTAGAAGTTGAAAACCTGAGCCTGCCCGGCGCGCTCGACGGCGTGTCCTTTGCGCTCCACCGTGGCGAAATTCTCGGCGTCTTCGGCCTGCTCGGCTCGGGGATCGACCAACTTGGCCGGGCCATCTACGGAGCGCTGGGACCGCTGCCCGGCGCACGCATTGCGCTTGAGGGTGCGCCTTATATCCCCGCTAACCCGCGCCAAGGACGCGACGCTGGCATCGGTTTCGTCGCCGCCGAACGCCAGCGAGAGGGCATCGTCCCCGACCTCGGCGTCCGTGCCAATATCACCTTGCCCTTTATCGACCGCTTCGTGCGCTTGTTCTCCGTGTCCAAGCCGCATGAAATAAGCCACGCGCAAAGCTGGATCGACCGCCTGGGGATCCGCGCTGCTCATCTCGACCAACCGTTGCGCTTGCTCTCGGGCGGCAATCAGCAAAAGGCCTGCTTGGCCCGCTGGCTGGTCGAGGGCCTCAAGGTGCTCATCCTCGAAGAACCGACCCGAGGCGTGGATGTGGGAGCTCGCCACGAGCTTTATCTGGCGCTGCGGCAGTGGACTCAACAGGGGCTTGCCGTACTCTTGATTTCTTCCGACGCGGAAGAAGTCGCTGGGGTCTGCGACCGTTCCATCGTGCTGGACCGCGGTCGGGTGTCCGGCCACTTTTCCGGCGGCGCGGCTCCGGCCGATCTGCTCCATACTCCGACTGAGAAAGACCTTCCATGAGCATTGCCACCTTATTGAACCGCCCCGGCGCGGGCGTCGCCTTGTTATTGGTGTTCTACCTCTTGGTCGCCGTGCTCTTCAGCGTCCTCTCGCCTTGGTTTTTGTCCTTTGACAATATGGTGAGCATCGGGGCTAACATGGCCTTTATCGGCTTGATGTGCGCATTGCAAACGCCGCTGATTATCGCTGGAGGCCTCGATCTGTCGGTGGCGGCAGTCGCCGGGCTGGCTGGGGTCGTCGTCGCGCTGCTCCACGCTGCGGGCGTCGGCATTGTCGCCGCCTGTCTCATCGCACTGGCGCTGGGCGGGGGCATCGGGTTGCTCAATGGCTTGTTGGTTGTGCGCCTTGGGCTCAACTCTCTGATCGCCACTCTGGGTACGATGAGCGTCATCGGCGGGCTGGCTCTAGTCCTGACCGGTGGGCTGACTAAGCCGCTGATGGAACCCGGTTTTAACTGGATCGGCAGCGGCCAGATTTTGCGGCTGCCGGTGCCGCTGGTGCTGATGCTGTTGGTTTATATCGCGCTAGGCTGGGTCTTGGCGCGGACTCGCTTTGGCCGCTTCGTCTATGCCGCAGGCAGCAATGCCGAAGCTAGTCGGCTGGTCGGCGTCCCCGTCGCCCGCACCCTGATGATCCTCTACGTCCTCTCCGGCCTCAGCGGCGCGGTCAGCGGTCTCATTCTAGCGGCCATGCTCTACGCGGCAGCGCCCGACGCAGCGGGGCAGCATTTGTTGACGGTGATTGCCGCCGTGATCTTGGGCGGCACGAGTCTCTTCGGGGGGCGCGGCACGGTGTGGGGCACCTTGTTGGCGGTCTTGCTGCTAGGCACCCTCAACAACGGGCTGACGCTGATGGATGTGTCTAGCTTCTGGCAGGATGTAACGCGCGGTGCAGTGCTCCTGTTGGCCGTCGGTCTCGACCAAGTTCGCACCCGCGCCGCGGGCGCTTGAGCAGCTTACCCCGAGTCCTCGATCGTATCGCCTTGCTGGTACGAGCCCAAGATGCGGACGAATTCGGCGGTTTCCTGAAGTTGCTCCACAGCCTGGGCGCAAGCCATCTGTCCCAAGTGGCCCTCCAAATCGAGATAGAAGACGTATTCCCAAGGCCGCTCGGGCATGGGCCGCGACTCGATTTTGAGCAGGTTGATGCCGCGCTCGGCAAAGGCCGCGAGGCCTCGACACAGCGCGCCCGGCACGTGCTTTAGCGCAAAGACGAGCGTGGTCTTGGCTGGCTCGGCTGGCGCTGACGCAGCGCATCGGTTCACCACCAAAAAGCGGGTAAAATTGTGCGGGGCGTCCTCAATGCCGGGGACGAGAATTTCCATCCCGTACGCAGCGGCGGCTTGCGCCCCGGCTATGGCTCCTCGGTCGCGTGCGCCGCTCGCGGCTAGCTCTTTGACCGCTCCAGCCGTATCATCTGCCGCTATGGTCTGAGCGCCTGCCAACGAGTGAATGAAGCGGGTGCATTGGGCCAAGGCGGGCGGCTGTGACGCAATGTAGCGGATATCTGCTAGCTGCACACCTCGGTTGACGATGAGGTTGTGGACGATGCGCAGCTTGATTTCGCCGACGATAT
>JAJEEZ010000536.1:0-22247 GCA_022820705.1 Candidatus Latescibacterota bacterium
AGTAAACTGCTGTGGGTCGGTTTCCTGATCGCTTGGTCCATACCCACCATAGATGTGCTCGACCGTCTTTTCGACTTTCAGGTTTTAGACGGTTTTGAAATTCCCATTGCCAACGTACTAGTGTCCCGCAGTTTGGGTCTCAGTTACCGCATTGAGATCAATCCGCTGATCATAGGTCTGGGGTATCTGGTAAATCTAAACGTGTTGTTAGGCGTTTGGGGCTGCCATGTACTGATGAACTTGGAGGACAGCCTGCTGGTATGGGCCGGGATTGCAAGTCCATTGCCAGCCGGCCCTCTGCCATCCGGCTCGGTGCTTATGACCCACCAGCAGATTGGTGCCCTGTTTTTCTTAGTCCTCTCTTCCCTGTGGGTCAGTCGAGATTACCTGCGCCAGCAGTGGCGCCTGATCGTGGGCGGCGGCATCCAGGAACCCTACCTGCTCTCGCCACGCTGTGTCGCCCTCGTCGGCTTGGTCGGCCTGCTGTACATGGCCGGCTTCCTCTATGCCACTGGGCTTTCCCTCCTATGGAGCCTAGGCTTCCTCTTGGTAGCTCTGCTCGTCTTCTTCGGCATGGCGCGGCTGGTAGCTCAGACTGGTCTCGGTCGCATGCGGGCTCCCTATTCACTGCCGCCCATCCTGACCAATATCTTGGGAACTGGACATCTCTCCGACCGCGACCTGACGGCCATGGGAGTAAACTTTGTCTGGGCCTCCGACCTCCAACTCTTCTTCATGGCTACCCTAGCCCACGCTTTTAAGGTCTGTGAAGAGGCAAAGCAAAAGATCACGAGCCGCCAGCTCTTCCTCTTTATGACTGCTGCGCTCATCGTCAGTCTGGTGACGGCCTTGGGCTGTTATATCTGGCTGGGCTACCGACACGGCCTCATCCACGGCTGGATCTGGTACTTTGTCATGTCGCCCGACTTCCACTGGGGTTGGGTCGCCAACACCATGAACAATCCCCACCCTCCGCAACTCCAGACGGCCTTCTTTATGGGTGTGGGAGCTGCGCTAGCTGCCTTGCTCACCTTTGCCAACCATCATATCGCCGGTTGGCCTCTACACCCTGCGGGACTAGTCTTGGGCATGACTCAGAATATCCGCTTCGACTGGTTCAGTATCTTTCTGGCTTGGCTCCTCAAGGCCGCAATTCTGCGCTACGGCGGGGCGAGTCTCTTTCGGCAGGCGCGACCATTTTTCATAGGCCTCCTGCTAGGAGCAAGCGTCGGCATTGGCGGGGCTTCTCTGGCCGTCTCTTTTTTCTATGCTTGAGATCCTGCCCGAACCGGTAGATAGCGCAGGGATTTGAGCCTTGGTTGATTAACGCTAAATTTTTTTAAAAAAATTAAATATATCTTGACTTGATTGTATGGTAGTTATATCTTGCATTCCCATAAACTGAGGAGGGAATTATGATGAAAAATCTTTCGATTGTAGCGGTGGGGTTGATCGCCTTGGCCAATGTGGTTTCTGCCCACGTCCCTGAAGACAAGATATTGGGTGCTTGGCAGTGGCCCACGTCCCACCTTCCCGTCCTCGACGGCGATATCTCCGAATGGGAGGTGTTGCCCGAGGAACTGTGGATCGAGATCAACGAGCAGGATTTCGGCGGCGACTTGGGCACCACCAAGGAGATCGATGTGTCCGACATGTGGTTCCGCGTTGCCATCTCTTGGCACGACGAAACCGACCGTCTCTACTACGTCATTGACCGCTTTGACGATTTATGGGACCGCGATGGTGGAGGTTACGGTGATTCGGGCAACGATGATAGCATCGAGATAGGAGTGGACGCCGACCACTCTGGCGACTGGTACTTCACTCTAGACCGCGGGCTGCCCGAAGAAGAACTCATGCGGTTGGACGGTGCCCATGCGCAGACCTACCACTATCGCTGGCCGGCTATCGAGCCGGAAGGTTGGAACTGGTTCTGGATGAGCTCGTCGACTTGGCACGATGAAGAGCCTTATTCATGCTGCGCCGATTCGTTTACCCTAGACGGCTCCCACGGCACTCAGGCCACTCTGAAAGCCGAGTGGTACACAGTAGCGTGGGACGACTTCAACTTCCAGGGGCCCGAACAGAGCGTCCAACACGACCTCGTCGAGCTCGAAATTATCGGCCTTGGGATCGCAGTGATCGACAACGATATAAGTCCGTCCCAAGAAGACAAACGCTTCGGTCGTTTTATATTGGGTGGCCAGAACGATGTATTCGGAAATGCTAGTTCGTTCACCGACTTCGTGTTGCTCCCGGTTGATGAGGAGCGTTTGCCAACCGCGGTCGAGAGCGATACTTGGGGTAGCATCAAGTCCTATTTTATGGAATAAACCTTCTCGCTGTATCTTTTACGATCCCTAAAAAGCTGTGCTCGGGCATCCGGGCACAGCTTTTTTATATTTGCGCGTGAGCCTAGAGATGAAGGCCGCATCACATAAGCTTATCTCCAACACCGACGTATTTGAGGCGATCTTTTAATAGGCGATGGAAATGACGCGCTGCGCTGAGTCACGGCCTTTGTCCGCATCCACCTCCATGCGAAGAAGGTAAATGCCCAGGGGCAGGAGCTCGCCTTGACTGTTGCGACCATCCCAGCTAAACGAAAAGCGGCCGCTCAGGTTCTCACCCCTGTGTATCGTTGCTAGTTTCCTGCCTGACAGGTCGTATAGTTCCACAGCTACTGACGCTGGGCTCGTCAGATTTAGCAGGTCGTAAACGATCCGCACCGCATCGTTAATCCCGTCTCCATTGGGGGTAAAAGCCGCTGGGGAAAGCCGCAGCGTCCAGATCGTCTCCTGTCGCAACTGACTCAGGTCCACCTTCAGGGTATTAGTGTCAGTTAGCGGGTCCGCATCGCCAGGTGCTACTGTCTGATGCATCTCGTGTGGTCGCGTACTGTCGAAGACCCGTCCCGCAAAGATAGTACTGAATTTGAACACCTCTGCCCGAAAATCTAATTCGATCAATTCACCTGTGCGCTCGAAATCGATCCTCGGGATCTGCACGGCAAGCCCGTTGTCTGTCAGGTGCCTTATCTCGAATTCCACTGGGGTGCCGCTGATGCGCACCGCGTCCACCCCTTTAAGGGCTCCGGGCACGTCGATCTCGATACTGTCAAAACCCAGATCATTGGGTGCAATTTGAGGACGTAGTTTGTAGGTAAAATTGGATTCTTCACCCGCCGGCACTGCCACCGGAGTGATCTCAGCGAGAACTTGACTGGCCACCGGCGGTACCGACACCCCAAACTGAAGGTAATCCAGCCGGGCACCAGCTTGCACTGCAGAGGTGAAGTCGATCTGGAACTGGATAAACTGCTGTGGTTTGGAGCTCACTAGAGAGCTACTCATGGCCTTGAAGTCGTATGGGGCTGACCAGAAGCTCCAGTTTTCACCGTCATGGGTAGTCCCTGCCTTTTCGTTAAACGATAGTTTCTGGTAGGCTTGTCTGGTCAGTTCTGCTCCGTTGGCATCTAGGCGGGTGCGCTCGCTGCCGCGCTCGGTGAAGCGCCAGTACGTGTTCGGTTCGCTATCGTCGCCGCTGCGCGACTTTAGGTCGATTCTGGCCTCTGGGTCAACGCGGCCGGACCATGATATCCTTCCCAGAGTGGCCGGAGCACCCAAGTCGATGATATTAGATACATAGCTTGCGAAGGGTGCATAGCCGATTCCGTAGATCTCGAACTCGGCGATCTCCCAGACATTGCGGGTGTTTTCGAAAGCCTGAAAGACCAATTTGCGAGAAGGCATCTGTGGCAGTTGCAGATCGACGACGGCTTCGGTGTTTTCTCTGATATCGTGGATTAGGTCGAAGTCGCCGGCACTCTGCGTGGGACAACTGGGGCATACGCGGAAGAGTACGTTAAATTCTCGCGTACCATCTTTGAGTGAATCCCCGTCGCTGATGCCGATCTTGAACTTCTGCACAAATCGGTCGCTTAGGAACTGGTCGCGCGGATAGAAGCGAACCCTGTGGAGGATCACCCTACCGCCAAAATCGAAAAGCAAGTTTTTTTCGGTGGCCGAATACGAGGCGAAGCGGCCGTCCCCTAGGTAGATGGTGCTCGGATCCTGGTCGAATATCAAGGCATCCTCATCGCCGTGCTTTTCCCAGCCTCGGAAACTCAAATTCTCTATCTGGCCGCCGCGCTTCTCGATCAGCGGCGTGAGATTGAGATTGGGATTAAGGCGCAGTGGAGAAACCGAATCGGGACTCACCTGCACCAGTTCCGCTTTGCCGTGCAGATTTTCTTCTATCGCTTCCCAAGATAGCTGCACGAACTCGTGCGGCATCTCCTCCTCGGGAGCAGGCAGGTGTTCGCCGCCGATTCGGTATATAGTGAGGGCTGTAAGGCGCTCTCCATAGCCTGCACTGAGCAAGACCAGCAGGGCAACCAACAGACTGGGGAAAAAACGTTCTCTCGTCACGGCCGCACTTCTTACTCCTTCTCTCGGCAACCGGATCAGTCGCCGCAATAGTTTGTAGCAAAGTCTTGCGCTGGTCAGAGCGCAGCTTTGGCCCCCAAGGCAGATCAATAGCTTACGCCTATGGAGCGCACGACGGTCTCGTCCCCGACGACCGCTCCGAATGTATTAGCAGCGATCTGCAGACGAGCAAAGTAGATTCCCGGGGGCACCACCACGTTCTTATTGTCTCTACCGTCCCAGCCGATCTCATAACTTCCCGTACTCAAGGGGCGTTGTTCGGCTAGGTGCCGCACTGTCCGGCCGCTGAGATCGTAAACGGTTACTTCCACCGGACTAGAAGCACTCAAACGAGTGACCCGGAATGAGAAAACCACCTCGTCGTTAATCCCGTCGCCGTTGGGGGTGAAGACGAGGGGCTGCACCTCGATCCCGGTGATCAGCTTTTTGATCTTGAGTGTGCTCACTATCGTGGTCGTGTTCCCTTGGACTGCCGCTAGGACATCGCCTGGATCTGCCCGCTGCCAAGTGTCCTCGCCTTGGTCGCTGTTGCGCACGGCCGGACGCAGCACAGCGCCCGAAGCAAAGAGCGCGGTCCTGAAGTCGAGCCGCAGCAGGTCAATGCCCTGATTCGGCGCTATCCTTGGAAAGGATAGACGCAGGCTGTCGGCTTGAGTGGGTACAACGGAGACTCCTTCCACGGCCAACTCCCCATCGTTCCTGTACAAATCTACGAACTGTAGGTTCATATCGGATGGAGCTACGAGGAGCAATTCGTCGAAGCCGGAATCTCTGACCGAAAACTGTGGCTCCAAGTAGAGCGAAAAGACTTGTTCCGTTCCTAGCGAGTCCACTTGAAATGGCGCGATCTCGCCGACTAGTCTGCGGACTACGGGATCGACGAAGTGCAGACGGATCGATTGGAGCGCGGCGTGAAGTTCGGGATTTTTGGAAAGCAGAGTCGCCCGTATTTTGAGGAATTCGCGCGGCGAAGGCGAAGTAATCGGGCTGCCCGTCGCCTCGCTGTACGGCTCGCTCCAGTCGCTCCAGTCGCTTCCCGGTACATCTTCGGCAATGATATCACCTCTGAAAAGCGACAACAGGTCTTCGTATTTTTCCTTAGTTAGCTCAGTGCCGTCTTTGTGAAAATAGTGCAGCTTTTCATCTAGTTGGCTGCCACTGCGCGTCTGAATCAGCACATCCGTACCTCGGGGAGTATCCGCCTGCCACTCGATGGAGAGCAGATTGCGGCTGCCTCCCAGACGGATCAGATCCGACTCTAGGAAAACCCTCGGTTGGAAACCTTCTCCATAGAGCTGTAACTCGGCTAGCTGGGCGCTTCCTTCCAGACCCGCTAGAAACCATCTCAGTCTAAAAAAGCGCGCCGCTACCTGCGAGAAGGTATTGACTTCAAAATCCTTATAGGCGATCTCGTGCTTGCGCTGCAGCAATTTGTCCCACTTCAGACTGCCATCCGGCGCTAGGGAACCGTCTGAGGTCTCCGCTGTATATTCGGCGAAAGACTGTCCTTGGAAAACCATTCGGTGCGTATCGATCCAGAAATGCGAACCCAGATCGACGACCAACTGCATCTCCTCGCCGATTCTGGTCGGGTCTGGAACACCCCAGGGCAGGCGCGACTTGCTGTTTGGGTCGCCATCGACGAAGTTGCCGGTTGCAGCAGCCGGCTGGCTGGTCGATAGCCGACCACCTCGTTCGATAGCGCCGCCGACTATCTCATCTCCTTCACTCCATACTTCTACTTCTGCCAGCCGGGGTCGCTCGCGCCGGAAATGGCGAATGTCCCCCTGCTGCTCCACCGACAGTTGTTCATAAACCTCCTTCCCGACTCTGAAGCTGCCTCCGTCGGGCAGACGCTTGTGGTATTCGATCGCACCTCGATCGGGAGCCGACAGAGCATTGTATTCTTCCTGAGTAAGTTCCTCGCTGCGGTCTAGGTTGCTGCCGCTGACGAGCACCTGAAATAAGCGCACGGCCTGCCCCCCTATTTCGCTGTCTGTTAGATCAATCTCAAAGAGCCTTTCGCTCCTGTTGGGCTGCAGAGTGCGAAGCACGGTCTTGAAGGTTGGGCGCGGAAATTGGGCCCGTTTCTGCCCATCGGTTACGAGTAGTTCAAACAAGAGAAACGGATCTCCCTCTTGGGCGAATCGCACCACTATCTTCCTAGCAAAGACAAGCCGTCCCAAATCGACGGTGAACCACCATTCCGAAGAGAGATTGTCTGGATTCCGAGGAGGATCGGGCTCCCAGTAGGTACTCGGGTCGCCATCTAGGACGTGGATTACATCTTCCGGATTGGAGCCGGCTTGGATGGCATCAGTCAGGCTGATCTGTTCGGGGGCTTTCTTGGTTAAATTACCCGGAGGATGCCGCCGTAGAAATTCAACTATATCCTCCACCGCATTGGTACCTCGCCGCAATTGACGGGGCCGTACTGTGCCTGTGGCGGAAATCTCCACGGTTCCCGCAGGGAACTCCCAGTTCTGCCAGTGATTCCGGGTATTGACGAGGACCTCAGCGCTGCCGATCCGATGCCCCCGCTGCTGAGCCCATCCTATCGTACTGGTCAGCAGCAGAGCAAATGCACTGAGTCGGCAGAGCCACAGAGTATGTCTCATATTTTCCAGTCCCTTTTCTCAATGCGGCAGGCCAAGAGACCCTTCCTTCTTACAGGCCGACGAACATCGACAGGAAGGCCAATCCCGAAGTCCGTATCTTGCGTTCATCGGTGGCCGCTTCTAAGGAGCGCCTGTCGTAGCGCAGCCCCAACTGCGTGGTTAAAGAGTACCCCGAGTACGGATGGGTAGTCGATAGTTGCAAGGCGAAAACGGTGCCGCGAAAATCCCCGGTCAAAGTGCCAGTAAGCAGGTTGTCCTCCTTTTCTTTGAGGTTGTAGAATAGCCTCTGCTCCAAGCCTAGCTGGACACGGGTATTTTGCAAAAAAGGCACTTCGGTTAACAAGAAAAAGAGCGCATCCCAAGTCCGTTGCGCATCCTCGTTCTGCTCAAAGGGCACGACGTGTAGGAACTCACTTTTGAATCTGGGCAAAAACGTTAATTCTCTCCAAGTTAAATTACAATCGACCTTGTCAATCAGCCCTACCATCCCGGAAGTCCGGCGGCCATCGCGACGCTCCACTCCCAAGGGATCAAAATCCGCCAGCCGATTCTCCTGCTCATCTAAAAAGATGTTCCCCACTTCGTCCAGCGAGAATCCTTTGTCGATCTCTCGCTGCCTGAAAACCTCCCACTTGAATCGGTGCCGAGTACTCCACTGACGCGGGCTGGCATATTCCCAATCGATGTAGAATGTATTGATCCAAGTGTTCTCTGCAGCCAACAGATCGGGTACGGCCATATTGCTGCCGCTGGTCTCTCCGGCCTGTCCGAACAGCGTGCGGGACATGACCCACTGGGAGAGTGGATCGGGAATATCGTCCTCGGCCTTTTTGAGCATATCGAAAATCCGGACCCTTCCCCAGGTCGGCCAGTCCCGTTCTAGGGTGAAGATGCCGTAGGTAGTCTTATTCCTGCGGTCGGTCTTTCGCTGCACTTGGTTCAGGTGTCCCAGAGTTATTTTGACTGCGGGATTGATTTGGACGCTGCTGTAGAGGTTGTAGCCCCAATGGTCTTTTTTGTACGGATAGTCTGGCAAGTCGTCGTTTTCGAAGCGATCAATCCAGCCATTGTTGTTCAGGTCGATGCCGAAGAGGAACTCGGGGCGGTCCGAACTGTAGCGCAGAAACGGTTCGTCGTAGTCGGGGAAGAAGTTGGGGCGCTCACTGTTGCTGTTCTGGTTGAAATCGGAAATGAAATCGCCGTTCTCATCGTACCCGGGAAAAACTGCCGGGTCGGGCACGCCCTCCTCGCGGATCGAGAACGCCGTTTGACCTGGGATCGGGATCAGGCTGCCCTGATTGAAACGAATCTGGTCTGGATGGCGGTCGTTGTCGTCGTTGTCATCGACAAAGTCGTACAGACGGTTCGTGGCTTCGGGTGAAAAGTCAACTATGCCACGGCCATCTACTGGCTTGACGCTGGTGCTGTATTCGTCGTCCATGCCGAAGGCCTCGGCGAACAAGCGCCAGGGGCCGACGCGTTTGGTCAGGTTGATCATCCAGCCGACGGCCTCTCTGTCGCCTGAAGTACCGGCAATGGCCCGGTGTTTTTCGCGGTTGATGGCCGGATATTTGCGGTACCGAGTACTGAGATTGAACTCACCGTAGAAGTCGAAGCCATAGAAATTTCGCACTTCGGCAGTGATCCCGTAGATTAGCTGGGCGGTAGGTAGGCCGTAGTCGAAGACCACTTGGCGCTGGTTCAAGCGGTTCTTGATATTGCCGATGGCGCGCTCGACTAGGAGAAACTGCGGCTGGCCATCGAGGTTGGTTTGCCGGTCGGAAGTCACCTCGACTCGGTAGTCGTTGGCCAGCACCAAGCGGAAGCGCACGTTACTGATGGCGTTTATTGCGTCTTCGGCTTCTGCTAGAGTCAGCTTGAAATGCCGCTGCATCAGGAAACGCAGGCTGCTCTCTTCGCTTTCGGTCTCTCCAGGACTCAGGACGTATTTGAGGGTAATACTTTCGGCTCCGTCAGCCGTCAGGAACCCGTCGCGCACGCTGCCGCCCTCGCGCGCAGCGTGAAATCCGATGCTGCTGCCTGTGATGACCGTGTCGATGGGCACCACCTGCACGCTGTCGGCGACCTCGATCCGCTGAAGCAGGGTGGTCGTGATCTCCACATCCTCGCTGAAGAGGACAGCCCCACCTTCATCGTCCTCTGGAGAGTCGTCGCTGAGACGCACGACCAGCAGGTTTGTTTGCCTACTTAGCTGCCCCGCAGTCAGCATGCCCTTAAAGGGATTGTCCCTGAAGCTTTCCCGCGAGCCGCGGACGTTGTGGGAATTCACAGCGGTCAGGCCCAAAGTCAGGAAATCGGTTAGGTCGGCTTCGAATCGTCCTGCTGAAAGGTTGGTGGAATTAGACAGGGCCACTGTGGGGGCCAGATAATCAATCTCGACGATTGGGGCCGAAATTCTGGAAAACAGCCCGGTGGCCCGGAAGCGGTCGCCTACTAGGCTGGTCGCGATCCCGTTAAAGCCGGCCTTGCGGAACGTCATGGGAGTTAATGTGGCGTTGATCTCGTCGCCGATGAGGATTGAATAGCCGTAGTCCCCGCTCCTGTCTTTGCCGATGACTAGGCGCTGAAACCAGGTTTCGTAACGTCCGGGCTTGGTGAGTTGACTGCTCTGGAAGGGACGCGGACGGGTCTGCCGCCAATCGTAGATGATCCAGCCTCGGGTGACAAATGAGCCGAAATCGTCGTAAAAATGAATCCCTTCAAGTTGGCGTTCTAGATAGCGCCGGTAGGGCTCGCGGGCGTAGTTGGTGTACTGCCACTGGCGTCGGCCGTACTCGGCGAATAATTCTTGCGGCAAATACCACCGCTGCACGCTTGGGTCTAAGGCCTCTAGCAAAATGCTCGGACCCACCGCCGTATAAGTCGTCTGTCCGCTCGTCCGCCGGCCCAAGCGGTTGCCGTAGTCCTCCCCAGCGGCGAGGGGAAGAGCTATGACGACAATTAGCGCAAGGGCCCCTGAAAAGCGGCAAATATGTAGCGCGATGCCCGGTGTCATGGTCACTCTAAACCGGCATAGACCGTTATGAAAGTGACGGTTTCGTTGCTGGTCTTTATGTCCTTTTCGAATAGAGATGGATTGGCGCGTGGATCTTTGCGCAGCACCCGCTCCGCTCCGATGCGACTAAAGCGCAGGCCCAGCAGGGTGGTTAGCTGGTAGCCTTGGTAGGCCGAGGAGTTGGCTAGCTGGACGGCGATGGTAGTTGAGTTCAGGTCTCCAGTCTGGCCGGCGATGCCTTGGTCTAGCATCTCCTTTTCGTCCACCCACAGGTCCCGGAATCGCAGAACTTCCAAACCTCCTTCAAGGACGGTATGGCGCAGGATGGGCAGCCGAGCCAGCAGCAGGGCCGTGCCCGTCCAGCTACGGTGCTCTTTCTCTTCGGCGAGGAAGGGTGTGCGCCGCAAATATTCGCTTTTGAACTTGGGCTGTAGATCGAGGCCGCCCAATCCGTACAAATAGTCGATCTTGTTCACTAGGCCGAACAGACTGGATCTATCCCGGAGAGAGCGTCCCTCGATATCGCGTGGGCGATCCTCTTGCTGATGGAAGGTCTCGTATTTGAGTTTGTTGACGAAATTGAGATGCTCGATGCCCTTATAATCGAACCCGATCCAGAGCGTGTTGATATAGGTGTTCTGGGCCGGCAGCAGGTCGGGCACTAGGGGCTGGATGACCGCCGATTCTATGTAGGGTGCCGGTTCGCGCCGGTCGTCCGCGATAGCATCTTCTGCTCGTTTGAGCATATCAAAGACGCGCACTCGCCCCAAGCCGGGGTAATCGCCATCAAAGGTTAGCAGCAGGTAGTCCGTCCGGTTCTGACGGCCCTCTGATGGCTGCTCCTCATCCGTGCGCCCGATGGTCAGGCGCACATCCGGCGCGATATGCACACCAGCAAACATATTGTAGCCGCGGCGGTCGGGCTTGTAGGGATAGTCGGGCAAATCGTCGTCTTCAAAACGGTCGATCCAGGCGTTGTTGTTTAGATCGATGCCGAAGAGGAATTCGGGGCGATCTACTTCGTAGCGCAGGAAAGGCTCTTCGTAGTCGGGAATGGTGTTGGTTACGGCTTCGTTGTCGTTCTGGTTGAAGTCGTTGATGAAATCGTTGTTCTCGTCCCACCCCGGAAAGATCAGCAGGTCGTTAAGCGTGCCGAAGCGAATCCAGTCGGGGAAGCGGTCTTGGTCGTCGTTATCGTCGACGAACTCGTACAGATAGCGCTGAGTATTGTCGTATTGCACATCGCCTCTGGAGTCCACAATGAATGCCGTAGTAGAGTAGGCTTCGTCAAATGAGTATCCCTCCGCATAGAAGAACCAGGGATAGGTTTGTTTGGAGACGTTGAAGTTCCAGGCGTCGGCGTCTTGAGAGGATATCTTGTGTATCTCGTTGGCGCTAAAGAGCGCGGCGTTTGGGTACTGGGTAAAGCGCTTGTTGCGGTCCCACTCTCCGTAGAAGTCGAATCCCCAGACATCGGTCCCCTCTATGGAGAAGCCGCCCACTAGGTTGGCTGTGGGTAGCCCATAGTCGAAACGGACCCGCTGCAGGTTGGAGGTGTCTTTGATATTGCCCGGTGCCCGGCGCACAGTCGCTAGAGCGGGTCGGGCGCTGTCGATGGTCTCGGGGCTCAGTGGGGGGATCGGCGTGTCGTGCCGGCCGCTTTGTCGATCCGACCACATTTCTATCTTGAAGTCGTTTCCTACCAGATAGTCAAACTCCACCTTGACGATAGTGGTGGGATCCGGACCGATATAGCCTGGGTCGTTAAAGTCGTAGTTGAGGACGATGCGCTCCTGTCCATCGGCAGCCAGAAAGTCTGGACGGACAAATCCCCCGAAGACGATGGGCCATTCGGCTCCGGGCCGCGTGACTTCTTGGAGTGTAAAAACACTCTCTTCATCGGTCGCGAAATCCCGGCTGACGATGCGCATGTCGTGGTTGAAAAGAGCCGTTCCTCCCTCGCCGTCTTGGGGTGAATCGTCGCTGAGGACGACGGCGATGGCCGTCAGCGGGGTACTGCTCTGGCCGTTGGTCAGATTGCCGGCCAAGAGATCGCCGCCGAACAGGTCGAGGGCCGTGTTGGCATTGTGGGCGTTGACCAGAGTTGCTCCCAGCTCTACGAAGTCTCCCACTTGGAAGGTAGCTCGACCTCCGAAAAAGGTCGTCTGATTGGTGCGAACAACAGGTTCGCGGGTCGCTCCAGAGATAGGATCGCTGATGCGCGAAGCCAGAATGGTGGCATGGTACTTGTCAGAGGCAAAATCGAGCTGTACTCCGTTAAAAGTGGGTTTGGAGAATGTCATGGGGGTGAGCGTGGTGCGGATGCGATTACCCACAGTGATTGAGTAGAAGTATTGCCCTTTCGCGTCGCCACCGATAGTCACTGAATTGAACCAACGGCTGAAACGAGTGTCTTGGAAAATGCCGCTACCCAGTTGCTGGGGCTGATTCTGGCGCCAGTCGTAGATTAGCCAGCCGTGACCGATGAAATTGCCGTAGAAATCGTAGAAATAGCCGCCTTCTAGCGAGGTGTTGACGTAGCGCTGGTACGGATCTCTGGCGTAGTTGGAATATTCCCACTGGCGCCAGGAATAATCGAGGAAAAGCTCTTGGGGGACATACCACTTCTTTACGGCCGGATCGAGCGCCCCGAATAACACGCCGGGCCCCCGAGGCTCAAAACTCACCTTACCCCCGCGTTGCGTGCCGATGCGAGAATCGTAGCTCTGGGCGTCCAGTATCCCGGCGCAGAGCAGGAAACAGGCTAGGCCGACGAGGAGGCAGTTCTTGGCGATGTTCACTTTAAGTCTTCCTCTCCTCGATTGAAGTGTCTGTCGCGTTTAGACCAAACCTAATAGACCACACCAACCAAGCCCGCTTCTTCTACTTTCCCCGTCCCAGCGGTCAGAGAAACGCTAAACACGTAGTGCCCCGGCGGCACGAGATTGCCTTGCTCGTCTCTCCCGTCCCAAGAGCGGGTAAAGCGGCCGCTGAGGTCTTGATCTTGGTAAAGATTCCTGACCAGACGGCCGGCTAGGTCGAAGATGCGCACTGCTACCGGCGAGAGTCGCCGTAGGCTAGTAACATCGTATTGGATAAATGTCCGGTCGTTGAGGTCATCCTCGTTGGGGGTAAAGACAGCCGGCTTGGCTCTCACATTTATGAGCAAATCTCCGACGAGGGGGCCGGCTACGGAGAGGTTGCGGGCCACTGGAGTGCCCACTGGCTGCTGATCGATATCGGCAAAACCCAGCGGACTCAAATCTGCCGCGTTGCCCGCAATGACTCCTTGGCCGATGGTCGAATTCGCTTGGCTGTGTCGGGCCCGGCCGGTAAAAGTTGTACCAAAGCGCAGGACGGTTCCCGCGAACGCCACTTTGAGCAGTGCGCTGTCCTCGACGATGGGGTTAAAGGCAATGACGAAACCGTCCTCGCGCACCTCGAGAACGCTGAAACCGTTCTGGGATAGGGGCAGTGCATCTAAAGAGGCGGTTGAGAAGTCGGCTTCCTGCACGGTACCATCTACTTGCTCTATTTCGATCCGTCCAATTGATTCAACCCGCACCGGCGTATCGATTTCGAAGCGATCAAAACCCCGGTCCTGTCCAGGCCTAGAGCGGTTCCGCACGGCGTACATAAAGTCAGTCCTCTGCCCCAAAATGGCCGTGCGCGGCGCGATCTCGGCGACCAGTTCTGCGGCAAAGGGAGGAGATAGCACTTCGAAAGCCAGACCGCCAACGCCCGTAGCGGCACTGAAATCGTCGCTGAAAAAGTCGATGGAGAACTGGAAATAGCGCCGGGGCACGAGTGAGAAGATTTGGACGCCTAGACCGGTGTTCTCTAGTTCCTCTTCGTTAGCAACGACCCCGGCACGCGCTTGGGGAGGGGACCAATCGCTCCAGTTGGTCAGGTCGTCGCGAATGCCGCCTTTGTCGTCATTGCTCAACCTGCCGTAATCTCCCTGATCTATAACGATCAAGGCCTGCTTTTCCAAGGGTAGCTCCTTGAAGACTCGAAAGGCTTCCCGCGCGTCGATTGCGTCGTTGTCTAAGACGGTCTCGATCAGCGTTTTGAGTTCTTCGTCCTCTACATCTTTAGCCTGTTTCCACGGTACCTCTACCTCGGAGGTGTTGATGCCTCCCCGGTACACGCTGCTAATGATCCCGGTATCGGTGCCCGTGCCGCCGCCTACCCGGAAGAGGCGCTCGCCGGGACGAATTTTGTTGAACTCGATAGGCTGCGGGTCCAACCCCGAACGCGTACGAATCTCCACTTTAGACCGCTCTGTGTCTCCCTCCTTCTCCTCCAGCCAGCGCAGCTTGCCCACCAGCGCGAGGTCGCCAAAATCGAATACATTCGAAACGTAGCGAGCTTCGGGTACGAAGCCGGTGCCGAAGACCTGAAATTCGGCGATTTCAAAACCGACCGTAGTCAGAGATTTTAGACGGATAAAGCGGACGTACTGTGGCTCTATGCTGATGTCCACCACCGCTTTGTCGTTCTGAGTCTCGAGGACCACGGTCTCAAAGATCGGCACTCCTTCTAGCTGGGTCTGCGGAGTGCCGTCGTTGACGAAGAGTTCGAAACCCCGGATAAAATTGTTCTGAAAGGGAAAGTCGGGAGCCGGATGTTCGGGGTCGGCGTTGCGCGGGAAGAATTTGAAGCGGTTGATTCCGAAGCGAGATCCTAGGTCGAGATCGATGATAACGCCCAGTAAGGGAGAAGCTTGGCGCATATCCAAAGCCGTAGTTCCGTCGTCATCGATCATTTTGGCGAACTCGGCTCCGCGGGAGGAGTTGAGGGAGAGGATGCTGCCGCCCCGCTCTTCGCTGTTGGCTCCCACGGCGATATTGGCTGTGATATCGGCGCGTTGCGGAAAGATCCAGTTGGGCCTGTCTTGGGGGTCAAAGTCGATGACGCCGCCCGGCGCGTTGGTGTGCTCGACAGTGCGAGCGGTTCGGATGACGGTGGCCGGAATACTGCCGCCGCCGCTTTCCCAGTCCAATCCTCGACTGCCACCCACGACGACCACTTCCGCCGTACACCGACTAGCTATCGGGACGAGCGCGGCTAGTCCTGCTAGGACTAGTCTGGATAAGTGTGATTTTTCAAACACCTCAAACCACCTGGGTCTAGGGCCTATGTACTGCCAAAAAGAGGCTTAGAAGACGCATTAAACCCACCTAGCATCGATGTTTAGACAATATAAAGAGAATCAGGTAAAAACTTCAAATAAATTGAATAAATTTATGTCGAATGTAATGATCTCCCCTAAAGCATTTTGCCAATAGCGTTTGTTTTTAACAGTGGGGACCAAACCCGACAGCCGGTCCTATGGTTTTAGATAGGAGTGAAGTGCTTGGAAATATGTTCGTTCTTATCGAGGAGCTTTTCGGCCGTGCTGCTGTCGGTGATTAGACAGTTGCCCCAGCCTCCTTTTAACATGGCGCGCAGAGCCTTGACCTTAGGGAGGCCGTAGGCCAAGATGACGACATGCCTGTTCCGGCTTCTGGCCGCTTTTTTAATTTGTTCAGGTGCGACCTTGAGGATCTTTTCGTCTAGTTCGCAGACAACATGCTCTCCTTCGGCATCGAAAGCCGAGTAAGCACTAATACCGACGATACCCCGATCCTGTAGTTTCTTGTAATCTATGCCTAGATCGTCCATGTTTTTCCTGTTGGTCCTAGAAAGGGAACGGCCCAAAGCGCCAACACCGAGAAAGAAAACGTCAGCTTTCGAGGCTGCTTTCAAGGTATTCTGGGCCTTCTTCCTGTAAATAGGTAGATCTTTGTCTCTGGGGCCTGGCAGGATATGGGGATTCATCCGCGTTGCCCCGAACTGGACCAGCAGGCAGTTGACTAGCAGGTTCACGGAAGTATAGGGATCGTATTGGGGACCGCCAGCGACACTGTACACCTCGATCTGCGAAAATGCCCGGCGCAGTTCCTCTATCATGCAGAAGATCGTCTCTCCCCCATCGAGGGTGATATGGATCCCATCGCGAGCAATAGCTTCGAAGTAGCGGGCTGCTGCTACGCCGATTCCCCGCAGGCGTTCTCGCCCAGATATATTTTTCGAAAAGGGTACCACGATGGCGTTAGGGGCTGGAATGTCTGGAGAGAACAATTCTTGGACATGGGCGGCCAACACATTCTCTTTGGGCATGGAAATCAAGTTTTGCACAAAGCCATTCTTTTTTGCCTGTGACAGGATCGTGTTCACTAGGCCGGGACTAATGCCCATCTCTTGAGCTATGTCTTTTTGTTTTTTGTGAAAATGGTAGTACTTGATCAATATTGACGCCATGCGTGCCATTTCGCTGTCGTTGAATTTGGTGTTTTTTAACATCATGAATGACTCCAAAACTGAGTTTTATATTCCTGACCTAGCCAATTATCCATCGGATCGCCAAAGATTTTATAGGCATTTGATCGCATGAAAAAAATCAATAGATTTGAAAATTTTAACCAACTATTTTTTCGCAAAACCGAAAGGATCCAAGTAGCGCTTATGCAAAAATACCTGTTGACCTTTCTCATGGGAGCTAGCGTAACCATCGCCTTCGCCGACGATTCTCGCCCGTTGCCGGAGGCCGAGTCTATTCTCGCCATAGTAGGGAGCGAGGCGATCTCTTCCTCGGAGTTTAAGGCGTTCAAGTCCCGCGTTTCTGCCGGTATGCAGGTGGGTGAGACTCCCCTAGAAATCGATAGGAACCTGCTGGAAGCCCTGATAGACCTGAAACTCCTGCTCAGGGAAGCACATGCCCAGAATATCGATAGCGATCCTGTATTCCAGAAGCGGATGGACGAGCAGGTAAAATCCCGCCTGCTCAAATTATATAGAAAAAGACAGATCGTTGACAAGGTGCTAGTTACCGATGAAGAACTTCACAGGCATTATCGCGCCACGCACCGGGACCGCGCCCTCCGCCTAGGTGGAATCATGGTCGAGACTAGGGAGGAAGCTCAGCAGGTCGTCGCAGCGCTCGAAGCAGGAGCCGATTTCCAGCAACTCGCCCGCGAGCGCTCATTACATCAAGACACCGGAGAGCACGGCGGGGATAGTGGCCAATACAAGCTGAGAGACCAAACGAGGCCAACCATTGCGGAAAAAGTTTTCCATCTAGAAATAGGGGAAATCTCAGAACCAGTGCCTTTTTCCTACGAAGGCCAGAAGGGGTATGTCGTTTTTAAGGTTCTGGACGCCGTCCCGGTGCCGCTGGAGTCGTCTGAACAGAGAATAAGGGAAGAGTTGATATCTTGGAAAATGGCGACTAGGACCCAGGCTCTGCTCGATTCGTTGAGAGAGGAATATGCGCCTAGGATCATGTATCACAGGATTCCGCTACTGAGCGCTGTAGATGGGGCTAGCTTGTCCGATTCTACGGGCAAAAAAGCTCTCTGCACCTTCAAAGGGGGACAGATTGCGCTTGCCGACTTTCTTCAGGATGCCCAGAAGATTCGCATCTCTCCTCGGGAACTGGCAGACAGCAGTCGTGTCGTGGCTCTGCTGCAGAGCATATTCATACCGGAGCGTCTTTTCCTCCAAGAAGCCAAGGCTCTTGGCCTAGATCAGGATCCGGAACTACTGGACTTTCTCAGCAGGAAACGGGAGGAATTGCTCATCAGTCTTCTGCGGCAGCACGAGGTGGATCAACACACGACCGCTAGCGATGAGGAAGCTCAGGCGTTCTTCGACGCCCATCCCGAAAAATTTACCTCACCCGAAACGATCGAGGTGACCGAGATCTTGGTGCCTAGCGATTCCCTTGCTTATCGCCTTAAGCGAGAACTCCAGGAGGGAGCGGATGCGACCCAGCTAGCCGTGCAGCATACTATGCGGGAAGGAGCCCTGCATCACAGCGGCAATCTGCGTCTCAACGTTTATACTCAAGCCTTTTATCCGAGCATTTATGAAGGAGCGCAGCATTTAGAGGTAGGCGAAGTAGGTGGACCAGTGCCCACAGGGGAGGGGTATTCTGTGTTTAGGGTAATAGATCGAGGGCGGGAAAAAGAGCCCTACAATGCCGATACCCAGCGTCGAGCCCGGGCTTACGTGAAAATCGACAAGGCTAAGAAGGGCTATGTGCACTATGTCCGCGGCTTACGGCAGAAATACTCCGTCACCTTATTCGAGGAAAACGTGGCGGAAATGCAGCGGTTAGCGGAGGAGTGAAATTTTTCTACAAGTGCGCGGTCGGGTGCCTCCTCGGAGCGGCTAGCGGGTGGAGTGAGCCGCTGGCCGCGCAGTTTGTCGATCGGGCAGTGGCTGCTGGCTTGACGCAGCGCAATGTCTCAGGCACTGACCAAAGCTACATAGTCGAGGGGATGATGGGCGGTGCGGCCTTTTTCGATTACGACCGCGATAGCGACGTGGATTTGTATGTGGCCAACGGCTCTTCCTTTGCGGGCTTTGTCGCTGGTGAGCATCCGGCCAACCAACTCTATCGCAACGACGGTGGTCGCTTTGCCGATGTGACGATTGCCGCTGACGTGGGGGATACGAGTTGGTCAATGGGATGTGCGGTGGCCGACTACGACAACGACGGCCACTCGGATTTCTACGTTACCAACTTTGGCCGCAATACCCTGTATCGCAATGCGGGTGCCGGCCGTTTTGCCGATGTGACGGTGGAAACCGGCGTAGGCGATATGGGGTGGGGCACGGGTGCCAGCTTTGGCGATTACGACCGCGATGGCGACGTGGATTTGTACGTGGCCAATTACGTGGACTTCTCCCTCGACTACGAATCCCCAATCCCCTGTCTATGGAAGAACGTGAAGGTGTACTGTGGGCCGGTGGGGCTGCTGCCGGCGGCGGATGTGTTTTACCGCAACAACGGCGACGGGACGTTCTCTGAGTGGACGCAACAGGCCGGGCTGGAAGGCGAAAAGTTCTACGGCATGAGTGCCCTGTTCGGCGACTACGACGCCGACGGGTGGCCCGACCTGTTCGTGGCCAACGATTCCACGCCCAACCTGCTTTTTCGCAATCGCCGAGATGGCCGCTTCGCCGAGGAGGCCCTTGTGGCCGGGGTGGCATACAGCGGGGAAGGTGTGACGCAGGGGTGTATGGGGGCCGCGTGGGGCGATTACGACAACGACGGCCTATTCTACCTCTTTGTCACCAATTTTGCCGACGAGTACAACGCGCTCTACAAGAACGAGGGTAGAGGATTTTTTGCGGATGTGTCTTTTGCCGCGGGGATCGGGGCGGCACCGGCTGAATTGGTCTCGTGGGGCACGGGCTTTTTTGACTGCGACAACGACGGCGATCGCGATCTTTTCGTGGCCAACGGCCACACCTACCCGCAGGCCGACCTGCCGAGGGTCAACTCCAGCTACCAACAAGGCAACTCGCTGTTTGAGAATAGGGGCGGGCGGCTGGTGGAGGTGTCGGCCGCAGCGGGCGCGGGCTTTGCGTTGCGCCGCGTCAGTCGCGGGACGAGTTTCGCCGACTACGATGGCGACGGCGACATCGACTTATTCGTTCTCAATCTCAACGGCCCGCCAACCCTGTTGCGCAACGATGGCGACCACGGCAATCACTACCTGCTGGTGCGCACGGAGGGGACGGTGAGCAACCGCGACGGGATTGGTGCGCGGGTGATCGTTAGTACCGGCGGACAGACCCAACACGCCGAAGTGCAGAGCGGGGGAAGCTATTTGTCGCACAACGATCTGCGGCTGCACTTTGGCTTGGGACCGGCCGAGCGCGTGGATCGGCTCGAAGTACGCTGGCCCAGCGGGACAGTTCAGGTGCTGAGAGACATTGCTGCCGACCAAACCCTGACCGTTGTCGAGCCGCGTCAATAGACGATAGAGACGAGGCTGTGGCGTTGCTGTTGGCTGCGGTCGGTCTTTGCGGTGAGGCGGATGAGAATCGGGAAGGCCGCCGCGAGGTAGCAGAAGGATGCGTTGGCACGGTACGGGAGCTACGGAACCTCGCGCGCTAACTGCCGTGCCTTTTCGCGGTGCGCTTGGCTCTTTTGCAGGTTCCCCAATTGCTGGTAGGCGTCGCTGAGGTAGAGATGGGCGCGGTCATTGGCAGGATCCAACTCGACGGCGCGGGCATACGCGCGGGTGGCCTCGTCGAATCGGGCCAATTTCGCGTATACCACCCCGAGGTTCAACTGCGCGGCGGCGCTGGTAGGGTTGAGTCGGGCGGCCTCAGCAAAGTGGGCGACGGCTCCGGTCAAATCGCCTGTGCGGACCGCAGCCAAGCCGAGTCCGTAGGCGGCCTCGTGCAGGCTAGAGTCGAGTGCAGCCGCGCGCAGCAGGCTGGCCCGCGCCTCCGCATAGCGTTGCTGTTTGAGGAGAGTCATCCCCAGCCGAGTGTGACTGAGCGGATCTTCTTCGTCGAGATCGAGAGCTTGGCGAAAACTCTCGGCCGCGGCGACCAAATCGCCCTGATAGGTGAAGAGGACGCCGAGGCTGCTGTGGGCGTCTTTTAGTTTGGGATTGATGGCGAGGGCGTTTTGATATTCGAGGATGGCCTGATCGTACTGGCCTTGCAGGGCGAGGTTGAGGGCGAGATTGTAGCGGGCCGTGGCCGAGCCGACAGTCACCGCGCTCCCCGCAGGGGGGGATTGCTCCGAGCCGATACCCCGGTGGTGCTGGCGGAGGATTTCCGAGCGCGCTAGGGCCTTTTCCCCTTGCTCGCGCTGCCCGGTGCGCAGGTAGAGTTGCGACAGATTGAAGTGGACTTGCGGAGAATAAGGGTTGAGTTCGGCGGCCTGCTCTAGCGCTTCGACGGCTTGGTCGTAGTGTCCTTGAGCGCGGTACAGCAAGCCGCGGTGGAAATGCGCTTCGGCGTCTTCGGGCGCGTACTGCACGGCGCGTTGCAGGTGACCAAGGGCTTGATCTAAGGCTCCTTGTCGTCGGTAATACAGGCCCAACTTCTTGTGGGCTGGCGCGAGCGTGGAATCTACCTGCAAGGCGGATAGATACGCGCGCTCGGCGAGGTGGGCGCTGTCGCGGTAGCTATACACGAGGCCGAGGTTGTAGTGGGTGGTGGCGCGTTGCGAGTCGAGTTCGATGGCCCGTTGGAAGGCCCGCAGGGCGGCATCGGTATCGCTGTAGCGGGCCTCGGCGAATGCGCGGGTCATTTCAATAGCGCCGAGTAGGTCGTAGAGTTCGGGGTCGTTGGGGGCGAGGGCTAGCCCGGCACGTGCTGTTTCCTGCGCTTGCTCGTACTGGCCGACTTGGAGGTAGCAACGTCCTAGATAGCGATAGACGGCTTGCGATGGGGACGGGCGTTGTACAGCTCGCTGCAAGACCTCAATCGCGGCTTGGTAGTCTCGGTTGTGGAAGTGTTGCTGGCCCTCGACGAGGAGTGGGTCGTCGCGGGCGCAGCCCCAAGCAAGTAAAAGGAGTAGGAGCACTGTCTAGCTCAATTCATCCATTGGAATATACGCTTTCGCAGTCGGCTTGGATCACTTCAGTTCTAAAGTTGTGCCGACTCCCAACCGCATCAAGAAGGGCGAGAGACCCGCGCGAAGATGCACTTGAGGTAGCGTCCGTCGGGAAAGGCTGGGTCTATTGGATGGTCGGCTGGGTGCAGGTTGTAGGCGAGAATGCGGGTGCGGACTCGGGCACCAGCGGCGGCGCGGCGGACGATTTGGAAAAAGTCTTCTTGGGAAATTCGCGACGAGCACGAGGCGGTCACCAGCAGCCCGCCGTCGGCTATGAGGCGGAAGGCGTTGCGATTGAGTTTGGTATAGACGCCCATGGCCTGTTTGTATTGGCTGCGTTTGCGCATCAGCGAGGGCGGGTCGCAGACGACGATGTCGTAGCGGGGGCCGCGGTTGGCTAGTTCGTCCACGAAGGGAAAGACATCGGCGATCAACAGGTCGGAGTGGGAGCCTTGGGGGCGGTTGGCGGCGAGGGTGTGGCGGGCGGCAGGCACGACTTGGGGCGATATATCGACGTCGAGGGTGTGGGATGCGCCGCCTTTGAGGGCATGGGCGGAGAAGCCGCTCGAATAGGAGAAGAGGTTGAGCACGCGCTGGCCGTGGGCGAGCTGCTGGAGATAGAAGCGGTTGGCGCGCTGGTCGAGGAAAAAGCCGGTCTTTTGGCCGCGATAGAGGTCGGTGTAGAGGCTCGTGCCGTGCTCTTCGATCTCGACGAACTCGGGCGGTGCTTCGCCGGCTAGCAGGCCGGTGGG
>JAJEEZ010000446.1:0-5396 GCA_022820705.1 Candidatus Latescibacterota bacterium
GAAGATTTGCTCGCCGTGAAGTCGGACGACTACACCGCCACTGGCCACACGCTCTGGGACATTGGTTGGCCTTTGATACCAGGATGCATCTATTCCTGTCATGTTATTCCAATACGTGGGCTAGCTCTCGCAGCACATCGACCGCCAGAAGCACATCTTCCCTTCTACAGTCGAACTGCCCGACCTGGAAGCGGATGACGAACTGTCCCTCGTGGATTGTCTGCGTCAAGTAGATCCGGCCGTCGTCGTTGACCGCGCGGAGCAGACGCTCGGTGGCGTCGTTGGCATCCTCGCCGTCGGGGGCATACTGGAACGTGAAGAGCGAAAGATGGCAGTCCGTCGTCAGGCGAAAGCCGTCCAGCAATGCGATCGCCGCGGCGGCCTCCTCAGCCCAAGCAATGTGGTTCCGGATGCGCTGGCGGAGGTCTTCAAGACCGTGCGCGCGCAGCAGAAACCAGAGCTTGAGGGCGCGGAACCGGCGTCCCAAGGGGATCGTCCACTCGCTGTAATTGGTGATCTCGGTTTGGCCGAGGGTTTGCAGGTAATCTGGACGGACGCCGAGGGTGCGAACCTGCGGTTCCGGGTCCGCAAGAAACTGGATCGAGCAGTCGAACTGCGCCCCGAGCCACTTGTGGGGATTGAAGGCAATGCTGTCGGCTCCCTCGACGCCCTCCCACAACGCCCGCAGCTCAGGACAAATCATCGCGGAACCAGCCCACGCGGCATCGACGTGAACGTAGAGATCGTGCTCTCGCGCAACTTCAATAGCCTGGCGCACGCGGTCGGACGCGCCGATCGACGTGCCCCCAACACAAAGGACGACACCGGTCGGGAGGAAACCCGCCACGCGATCAGCGTCGATCGCCCTGCGAAGCGCCTCCGGATCGAGCGCCCAAGAACCATCGGTCGGGACTTTGACGAGATGCTGTTGGCCGATACCAGCGATTCGGATTGCCTTGTCAACCGACGAGTGGGTCTCCGGTGAGGCATAGACCCGGACCTGTTGCTCCCCTACCATGCCAGAATCGATCCCGCGCCAGCCTAGCGCGCGCTCACGCATCGTCAGTACAGCGCAGACATTGGCCGACGTTCCCGAGTCTTGGATAATCCCCTGGAACCCCTCCGGTAGCCCGAGCGCCTGGCGCATCCAATCGACCATCCGGGTCTCAATCTCCGTAGCGGCAGGTGAGGTCTGCCAGAGCATGCACTGGGCCGCCATGACCGCCGTTAAATTATCGGCGATCATCGAAACCGGCGCGGCGTTGGCGCTAAAGTACGCAAAGAAACGCCGGTGTTGCCAGTGCGTCATGCCGTCGGGTACGATGCGCTCAAAGTCGGCGAAGATCGTCTCCATATCTACCGGCTCTTCCGGCGGCGCTAACGGCAACATCGCAGCGATCTCACCCGGTGCGGTCTGTGCCCGAACGGGCCGCTCATCGAGCGTGTCCAGGTATTCGGCACCCCACCGGGCAGCCCGCTCAGACCAGCGAAAGTAGTCTTCTCGTTTCATAAGACGGTCTGAGGTAAGATTGATAGTATCTCCCCTAAAGACCTTCAATCCGCCCAAATTCTTTTAACGCTTTTAGTATCTCAACGGTCAAACAACTCTTCCAGTGCTGTTCGGCTTGCTCCCAAGCTTCTGAATACTGGCCATACCAAGTCCAGGTAGGAGACCAAGAGCCATCTGAATTTTGATGCTCAATATCAAAATCCAAATTCATATCTACTTCGCTCTTCAGCGTCTCTGCCAGCAACGAGGTGGGCGTATGAGCTAACCAGAGCGGTCTGGCAGAGGGTTGCGTCAATTCTTCCGGCGTATGAACGACGACGGAGGGCGCTCTCTGAATTAGTATTTCCGCCAGCGTATCTTTCGCGGCTTGGGGCAATGCAGCCGTCTCAACCAGATGAACACAGCAGATAAAATCGTACATGTTCATCTCATCTGGTAACGTTTTTATATGCCCTATGACCTCTACCGTGAGTTGTTTAGTCAGGTCTGTAGGTGCCAACTCGTGATACTCATGTAGATAGCCCACGACCTCTGCACGAGGATTGGCCAAGAAATTGCCAAAAGTCTCCGCCGTATTCTCAAAATTCCACCACGGCGCATGGGGGTATTCATCCACCGCTTGCGGGACGATAGGCCATGTGCTTTGGGTCGAATCGTATTCGGCCAGCAAATACGGGATTGCCTTCTGGACGATCTCATCATCACTAGTCGCTTTGACCTCTCTGAGAATTCGCAGCGCAATGGTCGTCGTGATAACGGATGAATCGGGCAATTGGATATCGGGTTCAAGGCCATTGCCGAAACCTCCGTCCTGATTTTGATAGTTAGCAAGTTCGTCCAGGACCGCGGCTGGAGTTCCACCATCGAAATAGAAAGATAGAAGCCGTCTTTCTAATTCCCGGCCCTGCTCCATCACGAAAGTCCTTGCCTTCTCGAATGAGTCACTAGTCAACAGCTTCATATTTTTAACTCCTACAGATGGATAGTCTTGTGCATTGCTTATTTGAAGTCCACCGCGTGATTTCAGGCTCTTCTGGGGAGCCGACTTCTACAGAAAAGCCGGTGCCATGTTTGATAACGTATTCCATGCCTTATGCCAATTTGCATAACGTTTTTTGGCTTTACGACGTGGACCTACCTCGTATAGGGTTGGCATAGTGCGGTCAAACAGTTTTGTTGCAACGCCCTGCCTTGGGCTTTTGATAGAGCGAGCTGCACTTTCGCGTAACGTTTTGCCGGTTGCCGAATTCGCCGAAGGACAAGGCGACAACGGGCTGTCAGCAGAAGTTGATTAACTTCGGTTCCGGACCTCACTTACTTCCATCTTACCATCATTGGGACCTCGCTCGGTCCAATATCTGCGGTAGAACTCTTCCTTCGAGAGACCAGACTGTACGAAAAACTCGAAGATCTCCTTGCGCGACCACGTCGCCTCAAACGGCCAGACGACACCTTGCATACGAGCAACGCTTCCGCCAAAGCCCATGACCGCATCATACACTCGCTGCTCATGCCACCACAGAAAGGGCTCTGGTAGATCATCGGGATCGAAGAAACCTACGTCTTTGACTTCTGACTCCTGCCGTCTTAGCTCACCACCGGTTCTTGCGGCTGCAAAGACTACCGTGTGATCGCCACCATTGCCCCACTGCGGAGACGAATAAACACCGACCATCCGCGTGAGTTCCGCTTTCACACCCGTTTCTTCTGCAACCTCCCGTACGGCAGCCTGAGCAACTGTCTCTTCCGGATCCACGAAGCCACCTGGAAGGCTCCACGCTTCGAGGTCTTTGCGCTGTATTAGCAAAATCTTCCGTGAGTCAAAAACAACTGCTGAAGCACCGAGATTTGGCATGTTCGATTCCTGCTAACTGTTTGTATCCGAATACCCGAACAATTGGTTCGGGTATTCGCCGTTAGATACTAGTTATCTGACCCGAAGGTACGTATTCGTGTAAACAGTCGCCCTTCTCCAGCGCCAACCCCTCGGCCACAACATCGGCCTCCCGCGTAAAAGGCAACTCGTCCAGGACAGTGTGGCGTTGGGCAGCATCGCCTGTTTTTCTGCAAAAACGAAGTTAAAGCCATTCGGCAATTTCGAGGATTTTATTTTATCCTACTCGTTACGTACTCCCGCGGCCTATTCATCTATATGCTCCATTGGGTATTCAATGTCGTGTAACTGATTGTACCCGAACTATTTCTCCATGGACAGACAATCTCAGGCGACGCATTAGGTATTGAGAGCAGAGCCCCAATACTTCCAGAGGTTCCGCGGCACATCGTATCGCTTAAGCCTCCGGCCTGGATGCCCCGGCGGCAGAAAGCCTGTCGGGGTGTTGCCAACATTCGGTGACGGCTTCGGGGGCGACCATGGCGTGCCATCCTTGTCGGGAAACATGACCATGGGTGCCTGCTCGCGCATTTCCCTATGGGAGTACCGTGCAAACTGCGCCACCCTCGGTTGCTTTGATCCCGCCGCGTTAGCCGAACCAACGTGCGTAGTGAGGCCGTGGAGCAGCATTGCGTCGCCAGCTCGCCCCGTCATACATACTACCTCGCCCACACTGGGATCCCCCTCCAGGATCGCCCGATGCCCGCCGCTCTTCACGGACTCTGTGAAGAGGTACGAGCCGTCTATTTGCTCGGGATGCTCAAGAAAGTATCGGTGGTTCGCCAAGTGCGACCTTGGCCAATAGGCCGTGCCTCCGCCCGTAGGGCTACTGACGTCCCAAAACAGCACGACAAAGAACGCCATGAACCCACCGCCCCAGCCTGTCGCATACCCATCGAGGTGACCGTCGGCAGGGGGTGCCCACTCCGTGTCCGGAGCGCTCGGTAGGATCACCCGGGTCATTGGAATCTGCGGCGTCCACGGCTGCCCCGCCGGGTGGGTGGGAGCCAAAGCACCGCCACCGATCTGCTCCACGATGGACTGTAGGCTCGGTAAATCGTACAGGTTAGGGCTGAGTTTGGGCCAACCATCCTCGGGTGTGTACCGCCCGGCAGGCCAAGTGCTGGGGTCGTCCAAGTCCACGCCGCCAGAGCAAGCGGCGCGCATCTGGTCCTGCCACCTGTCAAGCACATCAGGGGGTACCAATCCCGGAATCGGGAGCACTCCCTCTGCTTTGAACTCGTCTAGCTGCGCCGGTGACAGCAGCATACTCGGTTTGGGGTCGGGCTTGTAACTTTCTGATTTATTCATTATCAACACTCTTCTATGGGAGCACCAGGTCCCATTTCTCCATGTCAGGTAACGTTTTGCCGTGCCCGAAGCCGGGCATGGATGTGTTAGGCGCTATGGCTCAGTCATTCCTGCGGGCCCAGTGGCCAAGTATGGATCACTTCCCAAGTCCCATCTTTTTCTCCACCAGTACGACCCATCAAGTTCACATCCCGTAGCTGGACTGACTGAAGTCGCTCAAGGGGTTCCAGCAAATCAACAGCGTACTTTCTCTCTTCAGGGCTCAGGCCGTAGAATATGGTAAGATGTGGTCGATACTGGTCATTGGGCCTATCACCATACACGTCTTTAACAAGGGGCTCTAAGGCGTAAAACAGGCCATTGTGCAAAGTCATGAGTTCAGCAGTAGGAAGTAGCGAAAGGCCTATAGATCTGTCGCCCGCAAATAATCTCTGTACCTGTAGCTCGATAGATCCCGTTCGCACGGTCTCACGCTCTATGCAGGTCTGAATTTCGGGTATTGAGACCGGCTCAACAAAGGAACCCTTGACTGTCACATGGGCCGGCATTACGGCGACGCGAGGTGGGATTTCCCTGCGAAGTCCCTCCACGAGACGGTTTACCTTTTGGTCCACAACTGATTCCCTTACACTTTTGAAAATGGGGCTGCTGCCCATAGTTTATGGCTCTCTTTTAACCGCC